>MGVM01000169.1 GCA_001800495.1 Elusimicrobia bacterium RIFOXYB2_FULL_48_7 | reverse complement strand
TACGGTGATCTCATACAGAACCAGCAGAGGCACCGCCATCATAAGCTGTGAAAATATGTCCGGGCCCGGCGTGATAACCCCCGCTATTATAAAAACCGCCAGGATGGCGTATTTCCGGTTTACCGAAAGCCATTTTGGCGTGATCACGTTTATTTTTACAAGGAACAAAAGCAAAAGCGGCAGCTGGAAAACCAGGCCGAAGCCCAGGAGAAACATCGTAATGAAAGACACATAATAACCTACCGAGATCATCGGCTGTATGCCGGGCCCTCCGCTGTCCAGCAGGTATTTCATCGCGGGCGGAAGGACAAGCCTGTACGCGAAAACCACCCCGAAAACAAACAGCAGGTACGAAAAAAGAATTAGCAAGTAAACATATTTGCGTTCGGCCTTGAAAAGCCCCGGGCTGACGAATTTCCACGCCTGGTAAAGGATTACCGGCATTGAAACAAAGATGCCTCCGTAAAAAGCCACCTTTATCCTGACTATGAACGCTTCAGCTGGTTTCAAAAACACCAAGTGCCCAACGGGCGCGGCTACAAGGAGCAGTATTTTATCAACATAAAAATAACAGGCGATGGTGCAGACAAGCGCCGCCACAAGGCAGATGATTATGCGCTTTCTCAGTTCTTCCAGGTGCTCAACCAGCGTCAGCTCGTTATTCATCAGGGTGGCTTGTCATCACGCAGGCGTCGTGAACAACCTTTATCCCGTTATCATCGCAGTATTTTATGGCTTTCTCGCTGCTTGCTCCCGGCTGCATCCACACCCGCGTAAGCCCCAGGGTGTAGCATTCTTCAACGACCTTTTCGGTTACCGCCGGGGGAACTACCAGGTCCACTACATCAACCTTGACTGGCAGGTCCGAGAGGGTTTTGTAGCATTTATGGCCTTCAATTTCTTCAAGCCGGGGGTTTATTGGGTAAACCGAGTAGCCGCGCGAAACCAGGCTCACCAGTATCTTGTAGCCGAATTTTTCCTTCCTGTCGGTGGCACCGACAAGAGCGAATTTTTTCAGCGAGATGAATTCTTTGATAAGCGCTTCAAGGTTCATTATTTTTTCCGTTTGGGGTCAGCATCAATTATCTTCCTGATCTCATTCCACTTGTTTTCGCCTATGCACTGCTTTGCGAACTTGCACCAGGAAATACAGGATGTGTCCGGGTTGCGGGTTATCTCGCTCTTGCACTTGGGGCATTTCACCAGGGCTTCGTCAGAAAACATTTCCACTTCATAAGCGCATTTGGGGCACTTGTGGATTTCCACCTTTAAAAAACGGCCGTCGTTCCCGGGGCACCGTGGGCTCATTTGAATATTTCTCCTGTTTCGTTGGACCAGAAAAGCAGGTCCAGGTGAGAAACCGGTATTTTAATTATTTTTGAGAAGTTTATAAGCTTTCTTTCCATCTCCAGGTATTTTTTCGGAGTGATCGCGGCCGGGATTTCTTTAATTACACCCAGCGCCTTCATATTTTTAAGGATATGCCTGTCAAGGATGGCGATATGTTCGCCCAACCCGATATTGCGCAGGAAATGGCTTGCTTCCTTGTAACCGATGCCTTTGATGTTCTTCACAAGCCACTCGCGGGCGGAAACAGCGAACTCAGGGCCCCGGATACCGGGTGTTTTCCCGTCCAGCAAATCCATCAACCCACTGATCCTCTCCCGGGCTTCCACCACGTACCTGGCCTTGTTGTTTTTGAAACGGACTTTGTTGAGGTGTTTGCTGATTTGGGGAGCTTTACCATCGAAAAGCAGTTTGTTGTTTTTAAGCGTTGTCACCGCTTCCCAGCAGGATTTTGCTTTTGACTGCGGCGTGAACAGGCAGAAAGACAGCTCGGTGAATATCTCCCTGTCGCGGCTGCCGGCCAGGACCGAGCCGAACTCTTCCAGCCGGGAGACAATGCCTTTTTTTCTCTGCGCATAAGAGCGCCTGAGTTCTTTTAAATTCATTTAGTGATTATGCTGCCCTTTATCCCTATCACAACATTGCTCACCGGCACGTTCTTGCCGGCTTTTTTCATGGCTTCCTTTACTATATACTCAAGCCCGGCACAGCAGGGCACTTCCATGCGCACGATTTTTATGCTTTTCAGGCCCGCTTCGCTTATTATGGCCGCCATTTTTTCAATGTACGCTTCCACGTCATCCAGTTTCGGGCAGCCAATCACCAGGGCCCTGCCTTTCAGGTATTCCCCGTGGAAATTGGCGTAAGTGAAAGGCACGCAATCAGCGGCGACAAGTAGGTCAGCGTTTTTGAAATATGGCGCCGAAGGTAAAACCAGGTGCATCTGCACCGGCCACTGGGTAAGTTCCGACGGCACATCCTGGGCGCGCACGCCGGTGTCAGCATGTTTTTCCTGCCTGAAATCCATTGTCTGCGATGAAGGGCACGCGCAGGCTTGATGGCTTGAATGGCCGCCCATTCCATGTTCCTTCATGTGTTTGGCATGGGTTTCCAGCATTTCAGGCGCGACCTTCTTTATGCGCTCAACTGTTGCCTTGTCATCGTAAGCTGCCGCTTCCTTTTCTTCTATTTGAAGCGCGCCGGTCGGGCAGGTGCCCAGGCAGGCGCCCAGCCCATCACAGTAAAAATCCTTTACCAAACGCGCCTTGGGGCCCTTCTTGGTTTCAACTACTTGGATTGCCTGCTCGGGGCACCCCGGAATGCACTCTCCGCACCCGTTGCAAAGTTTTTCGTCAATAGTGATGATCTTTCTTTTCACTACCAGTTTTCCCCTAACATTTCAAAATATGCTGTCGGATGCCTGCAGGCAGGGCATTCTTTCGGCGGTTCAGCGCCTTCGTGAATATACCCGCAGTTCCGGCATCTCCACTTTATTGATTTCTCTTTCTTGAACACCTTGTTTTCCTTCACGTTTTTTAGCAAATCCAGGTATCTTTTTTCGTGCTGTTTCTCGGCAACGGAAATAGCCCTGTAGCTTGCCGCAACTTCCGGATAACCCTCTTCCTCGGCTATTTTGGCGAAACCCGGATAAAGGGATGTGTGCTCAAAGTTTTCACCGGCGGCAGCGGCTTTCAGGTTATCAGCGGTCTTGCCTATGATACCGGCAGGATACGCCGCGGTGATCTCTACGTCCCCACCCTCAAGGTATTTGAAAAATATCTTCGCGTGCTCTTTTTCGTTATCAGCGGTATCGGCAAAAATAAAAGAGATCTGCTCGTAGCCCTCTTTCTTCGCCGCCGATGAAAAATACGTATAACGGTTCCTTGCCTGCGACTCCCCGGCAAATGATGCCAGCAAATTCTTTTCCGTCTTGCTACCCTTGATGCTTTTCATTTTATCCTCCTATTTTTTTCGCGAATTCCCTTCCGAATTCATAACACGCCTTTATCTCATTCGCGTCCGGGACGAACTTAACGCCAAGCCCCGGCTGCGCGACTTCAATCCCCGACTCTTTCAGCATCTTTTCAATACTAGCTACGGCCCCTCCGGCCCATCCGAAGGAACCGAACGCAGCCGTGAGACGCCCCTTGGGCTTCATATCTTTTAAAAACGCCAGGAATCCCGCCATATGGGGAAGCATGTCATTGCCGTGGGTTGAAGAACCAATCAAAAACCCCTTGGCATCAAGCATTTCCTTGATGACATCCGTTTTATCCGCGCTGCCCACGTCATATATCTTAACATCAACCCCACCGGAGTCTATAATCCCGTCGGCGATCTGCTTCGCCATTATTTCCGTTGATTTCCACATAGTTTCGTAGACAATTACTACTTTTTTCTTTGTGGTATTCTTCGCCCACTCTACGTAGGCGTTTACTATCTTCATCGGGTCCTTGCGCCAGATGATACCGTGGCTGGGCGCGATTATTTTGATGGGGATGTTCGCTTTCTGGACTTCATCTATTTTGCGAAGGACCAGCGGGCTGAAAGGCAACAGGATGTTCGCATAGTACTTCGCCGCCTCATCCATCAGGAAACACGGGTCAACTTCATCATCAAACCTCTGCGAGCTGGCGTAATGCTGGCCGAAAGCGTCGTTGGGAAGCAGAATTGCGTCTTCAACCATGTAAGTGAACATGCTATCCGGCCAGTGGAGCATGGGCGCTTCAAGGAACGTAAGCGTTTTTTTGCCCAAGCTCAGTTTGTCGCCGGTTTTCACTTCCTGGAATTCCCAGTCCCCGTAGTAATTCTTGTACAAGCCCTCTTTGCATTTCTGCGTGCCGAGAACTTTCGCCTTCGGGCAGAGCTTATGTATGGCGGGAAGCGCGCCGGAATGGTCGGTTTCAACGTGGTTTGCGATTATATAGTCGATCTTTGCGGGATCAATGATCTCTTTAATATTTTCGATCAGGTCAGCCGTGAACGGCCCGTAAACCGTGTCAACCAGAGCGATTTTCTCGTCAACGACAAGGTAGGCGTTGTAAGTAGTGCCCTTCTGCGTGTTGTAAGTATGGCCGTGAAAAGCCCGCACATTCCAATCTACCGCGCCAACCCAGTATAAACCGTCAATTATCTTAACAGCAGTCATTTTTCCTCCTTATTTCAGAAGCTTTTTTATTTCTTCGGCTGACGGCAGGCGGTTGCCCGCATTTTTTATGTATCCCTTTTTGTCTATCAAAAAGCTCATGGGTATCCCCCGTACCCCGTAAGCCGTGGCGGCCGAGGCATCTGTGTCCATCAGCATCCTGTACTTGATGCCTTTTGCCTTGACAAATTTGCTCACATGTTCATAACTTTCCTGTATGTCTACCGCCAGGATTTCGAACTTCTTCTTGTCCATTTTTTCGTGAAGCTCGTTCAGTTCCGGGACCTCCTTGACGCAGTAAGGGCACCAAGTGGCGCCGAAAACAAGCAGGACAACCTTCTTGCCTTTGTAGCTTTTCAACTTTACCGACTTGCCGCTTAAGTCAGACAGGTTGAAATCAGGCGCTTTGGCATATCCGGAGCCGCCTGTATTTTTGTCTTTAGCCATGCAGGAAACTGTTAAACACAACACCATCAGCGAAAAAAATAGTTTCTTCATCATTTTCCCTCCTGTTAGATGCCGCATGCTACCCGCTTGGAAGGGTATGCGGCGCTCTCCTTTTTTGTCATCCCTTAGCTGATATTTGTTTTTCGTAGTTGCCCATTTATGGGCTGTGTATATTATATGTACTTTTTCAATAATTCCTTTATTTTTCCTTCCCTGTCCGCGCCCGCCGGCTGCTGGTGGTAATTATCGTCAAAAGTGTTGTCTTCCTTATTATATATGGTGCCCAGCGCTATCGGCACATTCATATTGTAATCCCACTCGCGCAGTTTCTTCATTGCCTCGTCAAACCGCCCAGGGTTGTGGTCGGTGAGTTCATACGCCTTTTTGTTGTAATAATCATACATGTTGAAAAATGTCACACAGACCTGGAGCACATCCACCAGCGAAAACCCCCTGTGAAGAATGGCTTCTTTGAATATCCTTTTCATAATGTCCATGTTGTTGGAGAAACCCCTGGCCAAGTAAGTGGCGCCGCTTGCAAGGGCTATTTCCAGCGGGTTT
>MGVM01000168.1:237-5616 GCA_001800495.1 Elusimicrobia bacterium RIFOXYB2_FULL_48_7 | reverse complement strand
CCGATAGAAGAAGTTTCCTCGAGATACTCGCGTCTGTGAAAATGAAGCTGAGCATCGTGGCCATGTCCGGGTGTATCATGCCAGCGCCTTTAGCGCAGCCCCAGATACGCACATTAGAAAAACCCGCCGAGGCCGTTTTCGGGAAAGTGTCCGTTGTCATTATCGCCTTGACCGCTTCCATCGGGTTGGAGGATGGCTGGCGGTTGATTTTTTCCGTGATTGTCTTTATGCCCTTTCTCACGGTGTTCATTGGCAACAGCCTGCCGATAACGCCAGTTGAACCTACAAGGACCTGCGCGCTTTTCAGTTTAAGGGCATCAGCAGTCAATGAACACATTTCCCGCGCGTCCCGCAGCCCCTGTTTTCCGGTACAAGCGTTGGCGCAGCCGGAGTTTACGATGATAGCGCGCATGTTGTTTCCGTTTGACCCGATGTTTTCACGGCTCACAACCACAGGCGCGGCCTTGAATACATTTTTTGTGAACATTCCTGCCGCCACGCAGGGTGTGCGGGAATAAAACAAAGCCAGGTCATTTTTGCCTGGTTTGTTCGTAATACCGCAATGTATGCCGAAAAAAAAGAATCCTTCAGGTAAGTTTTTCAAGCTGTTAGGTCGATACAGATAATACTTCTGAATAGGTGGTCAGGCCCATGGCGACTTTTGTAACGCCGTCACCCATTAGTGTTCTCATGCCGTGTTTCATGGCCAGTTCTTTTATGGGGCCGGATGCAACTTCTTTTAGAATAAGAGCGCGTATGTCGTCATCCATGACCAGAAGCTCATGAACGCCTACGCGGCCTTTGTAACCGGTCTTCATGCAGTACTGGCACCCTTCGCCTTTCATGAATGTCGCCTTTTTTACATCCACCTTGTATTTTTCGCATTCTTTCAATAAATCTTCCGATGGATTGGGGTCAGGGACTTTGCATTTTTCGCAGATTCTCCTTACAAGTCTCTGCGCCAGCACGCATTCAAGCGTGGATGAAATCAGGTAGGAGTGTATCTTCATTTCGGATAAGCGGGAGACGGCTGTGGGCGCGTCGTTTGTGTGTATTGTAGAAAGTACAAGATGCCCGGTCATGGCGGCTTCCATTGCTATCTGGCCTGTTTCCTGGTCGCGGATTTCACCGACCATTATGACGTCGGGGTCCTGTCTAAGGAATGCCCTAAGAGCCTCGGGGAATGTCACGCCTATTTCAGGCGCCATGCCCATCTGCATGATGCCGTCCAGGTTGTATTCAACCGGGTTTTCAGCAGTAAGGATTTTCGTGTCCGGCGTGTTTATATGATTAAGCATTGAATAAAGCGTTGTTGATTTTCCGCTTCCAGTAGGACCGCACACAAGCAGGAGCCCGTATGGCTTATCAAGGCATTCAATGATTCTTTCCTGGGTATCCGGAAGGAATGTCAGCCTTTCCAGGCTAACCTTGACGCTTGAACGGTCCAAGATACGCATAACCGAACTTTCTCCGAATACCGTAGGGATTATGTTGATACGAAGCTCAATGGGTTTGCCCCTTGCCATAAGCATTATACGGCCGTCCTGAGGCCTGCGGCGCTCGGTTATATTCATGGTGCCGGAAAGAATTTTTAGCTTTGCTATTACGGAGCTCTTGAAACTTAACGGCACCTTGAAGGATGATTTCCGGAGAAGCCCGTCAACCCTGTAGCGTATGCTGAACCTTTTTTCCAGGGGTTCAATGTGAATGTCGGAAGCTTTGAGTCTGAGGGCTTCAAGCAGGATCGCGTTTACAAGCTTTTCTGTTTCAGGCGCGGAGGCGTCGATTTCCATAATGTCGACTTTATCATCGCCCTTGCTGACCTTCAGTTCTTCAGCTGGTACATCACCCAGACTTGAAAGCAGATCGTCCATCACTTCCTTGGACTCGGTCGCCATATCGCCTGTATCAGGCGCCGGGGCGGCTTCCTTTTCATCCGCTATTTCTTCGATATTTCCTGCAGCGGCTTCCTGGTCCGCATACATCTGGGCGAAGGCCTTGTCTATGTCCTCCGGCATTGCGAAATAGGGTTCTATCTGATAACCGGTAAGCAGCTGTATGTCTTCAATGGCGAATATGTTCCTGGGGTCGCTCATCGCTATGAAAAGTATGTTTTCTTCTTTGGCGAAGGGTACTACACGGTGTCTTTTAGTGACAGATTTTGGGATGAGTTTTATGACGTCGGAGTCGAGCTCGACCTCGGAAAGGTCGACCACTTTTATCTCCCATTCCTGGGAAAGCGTGCGCAGGAGTGCAGTCTTGTCAACCAGTTTCTGGTTTACCAGTATTTGCTGTACGGGTACCCCGGATTTCTTGGATTCTTCCTCGGCCCTGCTCAGCTGGTCTTCCGGGAGCAGCTTGGCGTCCCGGATAATTTCAGAAACGGTTTTTCTTTTGGAAAATACAGCCATATTTTCTCCTAACTTCACAAAGAATATACAAAAACCGCGGTAAATTGTCAAACCGTCCAATATATGATATATTTTTATTTGTGATCAAAAACCACCTCCAAACCTTCCTTTTGAAAAGGGTCAGCAAGGCCATAGGGCAATACAAACTGTTAACGGACGGCGACAAGATCCTGCTTGGTGTGTCAGGCGGGAAGGACAGCATGACCCTCCTGCGCTTGCTGATGCTGAAGAAGAACTCCCTGCCCGTGAAATTCGACCTCGTCGCCGCGCACGTTGATTTCGGCATGAACGACGGGCTTTCGCAGAGGCTTGAGGAACATTTCAGGGAAATTGGCGTCCAGTATCACATAGAAAGGGCCGCGCTCCCGGGCGTGCCCGGCGAAAAGAAGATTAACTGTTTCTGGTGCGCGTGGAACAGGCGTAAAACTCTCTTCACGCTGGCTAAAAAGTACGGCTGTTCAAAAGTCGCTCTCGCCCACCACTTGGACGACGTGGTTGAAACCTATCTGATGAACTTGTTTTTCCACGGAAAGGTGTCGGCCATGCCGGCGAAACTCAAAATGTTCAACGGCGAGTTCGACCTTATCAGGCCGATGGTCCTGATAGAGGAAAAATCTATCAGGGAGTACGTGAAAAAAATGAACATACCGCACAGCACCTGCGTGTGCCCGTTTTTCGAGAATTCCAAGCGCAAATACGCGGAAGACCTGATAAAAAAACTTGAAAAAGAGTGCCCGCAGGTCCGCATAAACCTATTCAGGAGCATGAAAAGGATAGAAAATGATTTCCTTATTTGACACGCACGCGCACCTTACCGACAAAGCGTTTAATGACGATCTTGAAAAAACCGTCAGCGGCGCGCAGGATAGCGGCGTGGCTCGCATCCTGAATGTCTGTGATGACGTCAATAATCCTGGAAGATTCAAGGAACTTCTTGAAAAATACAGCTTCATTTACGGCGCCGCGGGAATCCACCCGCACGAGCTGGAAAATGCCGACCTGAAAAAAGTCCCGCCAATGCTTGAGCTTAAGAAAGTCGTGGCGCTTGGTGAAATAGGGCTTGATTATCATTATCTCCGCGCTGGGCATGAAGAAAATGAAAAGAAACGCCAGCAGGAATTTTTCCGCGCCCAGCTGAAAATGTCCAAAGACGCCGGGCTTCCCGTTATCATCCATTGCCGCGAAGCCTGGGATGACACGTTAAAAATAGTGGCGGAGGGAAACATAGGCCGCGGCGTATTCCATTGTTTCTCTGGCGGAGAAAACGAATTGAATAAATGTCTTGAGCTCGGGTTTTATATTTCTTTCGCGGGCCCCATTACCTACCCGAAAGCGGCTGATTTAAGGAAAATCGTTGAAATAACACCGCTTGACAGGATGCTTATTGAAACGGACTGCCCCTACCTCGCGCCCCAGCAGCATCGCGGAAAAAGAAACGAGCCCGCCTTCATAAAACATACAGCAGAAAAAGTAGCCGAGATAAGAAAAATATCACTGGAAGAAGTTTCACAGATCACCTTTCGCAATGCTTGCCGGATTTTTAATCTGGTTGTGAAATACATACCTTGACCGCAGGGTAATATTTTTGTATAGTCATAACCACTATGCCAAAAAATACATTTCAGCCAAACAGAAGACGCAGGGCAAAAACCCACGGTTTTTTCGCCAAGATGGCAACTCCCGGCGGAAGAAGGGTTTTGAGCCGCAGAAGGCAAAAAGGGCGTTGGAAAGTCACCCCTGACTGACCCCCAAAATTAAAAAGGTAACAATTTTGGGGCTTCGCTTCGTTCAGCCCGGCTCAGTCCTATGAAGCTATTTTCTTTCCGCAAGGAAGACAAACTCCGCCACAGCCCTGAATTCAAGCGCGTTTTCAAGAATGGGAAGGCAATGCGCAGTTCGGGCATTGTGATGTTTGTTTACCGGAGGAGCGCTTCGGGCCCCGGACATGAAATCAAAAGGGTGCGCGTCGGTATCGTTCTTTCGCGAAAAGTCGGCAACGCGGTTGCACGCAACCGGCTGAAACGCCAGTTAAGGGAAATTTTCCGGCTCAACAAACACTTCCTGGACCAGGGCGTGGACATTGTTTTTCTTGCCAGGGAGAAACTGCCTTCTTTCGATTACGGCAAACTGAAGGATATGGTTTTCGGGCTCTGGGAGAGAGCAAAAGTAATCAACCAGTAAATTATTTTTCAAATATATGATTACAAAATTATGCCTTGCCTTGATTAGAGCATACCAGGTTACCGCCCGTTTTATTTCCCCTCTCCCAGTATGCAGGTTTCACCCGAGTTGTTCCGAATATACTTATCAGGCGATACAGTTGTTCGGAATAACCAGGGGAATTTTCATGGGGGCAAAACGTTTGCTCAAGTGCCACCCTTTTCACTCCGGAGGTTACGACCCAGTATGGAAAAAAGAGTAATATTAGCCACTGTGCTTTCAACCCTTGTGATACTTGCCTGGTGGATGTGGGTAAGCCCGCCGGGTTCCCAGATGGGTGTTGCACCGCAAACACCAGCGGTCAGCCAACAGTCCGGGCAGCCTGCCGGCAAACAACCGGCCGATATAACTGAAAACGACGCAATCCAGGCGCCCGCTTCAACTGACAAGGATCAACAACCGGTAAAAAACACAGATACCGTATTGAACTTCGACAGCTTTGAAGCTGTTTTCAACAGCCGGGGCGCCAGGATCAAGAACTGGTATATAAAGGAAAGGGGCAACTGCCTCACCGATCTTGTGCTTTACCCGGCCGCCGCGGAATTCGAACCGGAGAATTTTGCCACTTTTAACAAAGCCAATTACCGTGTTATCACAAAAACAGCCGACAGCGTGATGTTTTCCGCTGTTGTTGACGGCGTCAGGATAATCAAGGCCTATGAACTCTCAAATAACGGGCTCCACAAGCTGAGTTTTCAGCTGACAAACACAACAGGGAAAGAAAAAGTTTTTCCGCTGAATATTCCCT
>MGVM01000168.1:0-147 GCA_001800495.1 Elusimicrobia bacterium RIFOXYB2_FULL_48_7 | reverse complement strand
AAGCAAAAATAATAAAGCTCAAAGCGGAAAGCCAGGACATACAGCAGTATGAGTGGGTCGGCATTGACAACAGGTATTTCCTGGCGGCAGTGCTCGCCAGCCGGGATTTCAATACCGCTGTCGTTAGCATGGACAAGGCCAGTGAAG
>MGVM01000167.1 GCA_001800495.1 Elusimicrobia bacterium RIFOXYB2_FULL_48_7 | reverse complement strand
TGCTGCCTGTTTTTAAGCAGGCAAAAACCGGTGCCGGGATTAATGTTTTTTAAAATCTGCCTGAGTTTCGGGCTTGGCGCGGGTGTTTTTTCCTGTGTTTATTTTATTCTGAGCCTTTTTAATGCCGGGCCCGGAAGGAATGTTGTTCTTGCCGTAGAATTTGCGGTTACATTGCTGCTGGCCTTGTTTGTTTTTTATCCAAAGCCAAAAAAACCGGCTGATGAATTCATTCGTTCGGGCGCCGCCGGCAGTATTCCAAAAATTATTTCCGCTTTATTTTATTCATTTCTTGTGCTTAATATAACAGCTTTCGCCTGTGTATATATCTCAAACCCTCACGGCGGATGGGACGCTTGGGCCATCTGGAACATGAGGGCCAGGTTCCTGTTCCGCAATACCGGCGTAATAACCGATATTTTTTCTCCGGCATTGTGGTGGTCGCATGTGGATTACCCGCTGCTTATCCCGGGACTTGTCGCAAGAAACTGGTCCTACTTTGGAAGGGAAACAACCCTGGCTCCGTTTTTAATTTCATTCTTTTTCACTTTTTCCTGCCTTGGAGTCCTGTTTCTTTCACTGGAGATTTTACGCGGCAGGAAATATGCCATGGCCTCCGGGCTGGTCCTTTTGTTGTCGCCGTATTATTTTTATTCAGGCACTACCCAGTACGCCGATGTCCCTCTGTCGTTTTTCATCCTGTCTTCATTTGCCGTGATGTTGTTCCATGATATGCCCGGATACAAAGACAACAGGCTGCTGGCCCTTTCGGGCCTGCTGGCGTCTTTAGCCGCCTGGACAAAAAACGAGGGGCTTTTATTCCTGCTGGCGCTTGGATCAGCCAGGTTGGTTTTAACCTGCCTTCGAAACGGTTATCGCAAGGGCCTGGGTGAAATTATTTTGTTTTCCGCCGGAGCCTTTCCGGTGCTGGCGGTGATAATATTGTTCAAAAACATTGTGAGCATGCCGAATTATTTCATCTCGAGCCTGGACCCGGGCGTTTTCATCTCGAAGGCCTTTGACTTTTCCAGGCACGCGCTGATATTGAAATTCCTGGCGTCGGAATTATTCAACGTAAAGCACTGGAACCTTTTTCCGCTGTTGTTTATTGCGGGAGCGTTGTCAGGAAAATTCAATATCAGGCCGGAGAACAAGCCGGGGGTGTTGGCTGCCTGCCTGGTTTTCCTGTTTTCAGGTGCGGGTTATTACCTGGTATTTCTGCTCTCGCCCTTTAATTTGGAATGGCATCTGTCCTCCTCCATTGCGCGGCTTTTCGCCCAGTTCTGGCCGCTGGTTGTGTTTCTGGCGGTATTATCCGCCGGCCGGTTCCATCCGCCCGCATATTCAAAAAATCCGGATTGACAAAGCATTCGTAAAGAAGTAGAATTTATCATTAATTAGAAATATTTTAATTATTTAGAGTTAGAGGGGGAGACAATGGTTATGAAAAGAAGAGTATTCAGGTTGTCAGTTTTAACGGCTTCAACTTTGCTTTTTGCTTTCAGCAGCGTATTTTGCGCTCCGTACATGATAGTAGGACCCAGGGCTCTCGGGATGGGCGGGGCATACACCGCCATTGGCAAAACATCGCTCGGTGGGTACTGGAACCCGGGGGCGCTTGGCCTGCAGACAGGTTTTGACCTTAAAATAAACGCCGGCGGCGGGGCGGAATTCACGGGGAATATCCTTGACAGCGCCAATAACATCATCAAATTCGCCGATGAATATTCAAAACTGAAACAGTCGCAGAAGAGCGGCGGCGGGATGGACATCAAGCAGCTCAGCGCCGTATCAAAGGCCATAAAAAACCTGCGCGCTGTCGGCCAGCCGGGTAACGGCGTAGTAATGAATGTTGGCGGCGGGATGGGAATACGGTCCGGGAAGTACGCGATAACCGTCACAAACTACCAGCTGATAGGAACCAGGCCTTATACTGAAGTAAACGGGTTTTACCTGGGTTCCGGTACGTTCAGCATGCCCACCACGGGCAGCAGGGTAAAGTCCGCTTTTGCCGGGGATGATGATTACGCCGGCGTGTCAATTGACACTGCAATGGCATACACTCCTACGAATCCTAATTTGCTTGATGACAGGGATCGTATTCAAGATGAAATTGTTTGGATAAGGGAAAGCCTGGAAAAGGCCGGTGTTTCCATACCCATTTCCAATGCAGATTTGGCTAACGTGCTTATTAATACGGCTGTTGAAGGCGGCGCCACAGAGGCTGATATAGCGGAAGCAGTCACGACCGTAATAGACAACAGGGAATTGCTTGAACTGGTTCTTGGTTCCGCGGACCCGAATAATTCTTTTGCTACAAACCAGTCCAATCTTACCGTGCGCGGACTGAGCGTGACAGAAATAGGTCTTAGTTCATCCTGGCCCCTCACCTATGTTGAAAACCTTCATGTGGGCGGTACGGTCAAGATGATGATGGGCCAGACGGGTTACTTCAGGCAGATGCTTTTTACTGAAACCGCCGGTGAAGATAAAGAGATCGGCGTCGGCGATGCTGTTGAAGACATGTCAAAAAATATGAAAGGTTCCTCCCAGATAGGGTTGGACCTTGGGTTATATTACAATAAAATGGAAGAATGGAGCTCAACTTTCGGGCTTGTTCTGAAAAATATCAACAGCCCCAAGTTTGACATGCCGGAAGAGGGGATAAGATATGGGGAAACCAATATCACACTTGACCCGCAAATCAGGGTCGGCGCCGCGTATTATCCGCTGGACTGGATCTCGATCTCGACCGATTATGACTTGACTTCAAACGCTACGCTGATCCCAAGTTATAACAGCCAGTATTTCGCTATAGGGACTGAGATCAACCTCGGCAACCAGTCATATTTTAACATACCCCTGCGTTTCGGCATGATGAAAAACATGGCCGCGCAGCAGGATACCTCGGCGTACACCGGCGGCATCGGTATAAACCTGGGCCATGTCCTTCTTGACCTTTCAGGCGCCATGAGCGCTAATGAAACAAAAATTGATGCTACAACTTCAATGCCAGCGAATGCCTACGCTCAACTTGGTCTCTCGCTGGAATTCTGATTTAAAAGCGCATGCATCTAAAATAGAAAAAACCGCAGGTTTTGCCTGCGGTTTTTTTTTGTTTGCGGGTAATCAGGTTTAAAGTATTTCGAAATTATTTTGAGATCTTCCAGAACAAAAATACACCAATAACCAGGAAAACAATGTTACAAAGCCAGGCCCCCAGGACCGGCGGCAGAAGTTTTGTTTCACCCAGTACCCTGCCCAGAGATAAAAGCGTCCAGTAAAAAAACGATATCACCATTATGTAGCCCGCCCCCCTGAATTTCGCGTATTTTCCGTTCAAACCCAAAGCCAGGGGTATTCCGAGCAGCATTACTACCAGGCTTGAAAACGGGTATGAAAACCTCAAGTGATAAGCGACTACCTGTTTTATAGTAGGCTGCGACGCGTTTTTCAGCCTGGTTATTTCTTCTTTCAGTTCGCCGGTAGTAAGGAGTTCAATATCTTTTTTAGCCGGGATAAAGTCACCCGGCAGTTCCGGGATCGACAGGACCTTTTCGTAGAGCTTTGTTTCGGATATCAGTTCCCGGCCTTCCTGCGCGTACTTGCGCTCGATCACGCTTTTAAGCACCCACTTCCCGCTGGTGTAGTTCATTTGTTTCGCTTTCAGTTGCTCGATCAGCGAGTACCTGGAGCTGAATTTGTCTATAGTCACGTTATAGATAACTCCCGTTTTCGGGTTGAACGCCTCAATGCTGAAGTTCCTGCCGTCCTGGCTGTGGTAGACAATGGCCCTGTGCTGGATGTTCGGGTCTTCTCCCGGGTTCCTGTAAAGTTCGTATTCCCGCATGGCTATGGTTTTGCTGTAACCCCTGGGGACCAGCTCGTTGTTCAGCAGTATGCCGAATAGCACAAGCAGAACGCCCGTGTAAAAAACAGGCATGAAAATCTTATGCAGGTTTATGCCGCAGGATTTTATGGCGGTAATTTCATTGTCCCGGGAAAGCCGGTTGAGGGAGAATACCACTCCCACCATCACCGCTACGGGCAGGGAATCCTTTATCCACAGGGGAAACAGCGCCGCGAGATATTTCAGGATGAACAGGAATGGCGCTTTGTGGCTTATGAAATCAGTCATCCGGAAAAAGAACTCGGATATCAGGAATAGCACGCAGAAAAATGCCAGCCCGAAGAAAAACGATTCCAGGAACTCCATAAGGACGTATTTTTTGAGTATGTTATTCTTGTTCATTTTCTTATTTTTTTAAGACTTTGCGCATAAGGAACACGCCTATTGCCAAAGTAGCCGCGTTTGGTATCCAGAGCACGTAAACCGCGGGAATCCTTGGGAAATTTTCGGCCAGCGAAATGCAGCCGATAAGGATAAAATAATAGAAACAGATTATCGCAATGCTTATGGCGAAATTTATGGTCCTGCCGCCGCGGTTAAGTATAATGCTGGCCGGCAGGCCTACCAAAACAAGCGATAGCACCGCAAAACCGACTACCCACCTCAGGTGGTATTCAATTTCAAGCTGGGTAGCGGGGAGTTTTTGCTGTTTGTTGTACTTTATTATTTTTAACAGTTCTCCTGAAGGGACTTCCCGCAGGGACTGCATATGGGTTTCATCCTTGTGTTCTTCAAGCAAGGGAATTGAAATAGTGTATTTGTCAAAGGCGAAAAGCGTCATTTTTTCTGGGCTGTCAGCGGGGCTCGACTGCATGATCCCGTCGTGAAGGTCAAACGTTATGGTTTTATCCGTGGCAGCGGCTGTGCCGGTTTTTGCCGTGATAAGCGACACGGAAGGCGTGAACTTGTAAATGTTGATGCCCTTGAGTTCATTCGTATTCTTGTCGATTTCATTGACGTAGATACGGTAATTGCTTATTTTTGTGAAGGCCTTTTCCTCGAATTTCAGCAGGGGCTGTTTTTTCGCTATGGAAAGGTATATCCTGGAAAATTCCGAGTGTATGGTCGGGATTGTTTGAAGGTTAAGCCAGGAAAGGGTAAGGCTGAATATCAACGCCAGCACGACCGGCTGGAAAGTGAACCTGAAAGTGTTTATGCCGGCGGAACTCAGCGCCATTATTTCGCGGTCTTCGGCAAGCCGCCCGTAGGTCATCAGCACGGAAAACAGCAGGGACATCGGTATCGTGATACTGAAAAGCGTCATGACAAGGTAGACGACAAGCTGCAGCACAACTAACAGCCCGGCTCCCTTGTTTATCAGCAAGTCTATCAGCTGGAAAAGATTGTTGAGCACGAGCACAAAAGTAAAAACTATTATGCCGGTGACAAACGCTTTCAGGGATTCTTTATAGATGTACCTTGTCAGTATTTTCATGCCTGTTGTTCCTGTCGTAAATTATAGCAAAAAAAACAGGATTTCACTACCCGAAAAAACAGTGAAAAATTCCCAAAAAAACAATGCTTCCACGGCGAAAAACATGGGGGTTTACAATTTCATCGCACGCCATAATAATTAATTAATTATTTTAAATAATTTAAGATAATCGGCCTGTTACAAATCCTTAACAATTGTTAAAATAATCATTGACAAAAACAGCTTTTGATACTATACTTCATGATAGAGGCATGATAAACAACAAAATCATCATGATATTGAATAAAAAAATAATAAAGTGGTTTTTTCTGGCGGTTTTGGCCGTTTTTTCCTGTACAGGGAAAGCATATTCTGAAATAGGTTTTA
>MGVM01000166.1:5826-9752 GCA_001800495.1 Elusimicrobia bacterium RIFOXYB2_FULL_48_7 | reverse complement strand
CCCGAATAACGCGAAAATAAAAAATACCGTGTTGGGCAGAAGGAAATGCGCTTCAAGAATGGCCAGCGCGTGGGTATTGGGCGGCATGTTGCCGAGGAAAATAAATACCGGCCCCGCAATGATAAATGCCGCGGACAGCGAATAAAAAAGCGGTTTGTTTGTTTTATAGAGTTTTACCGCGCCAAGCGCTCCAAGAATTATGCCAATGTAGGCAAACCCGGCGAACAGGTGTTTGAAATAAAAACCTATCCCGGCAGGGAAATTTTCCCCCTTCGCATAATTTGTTGAAAGCAGGTCCAGCGTGCTCCCGTGTGATTTTCTGGTAATGGCGTCTATGAGCTTTTCAAGCATTGCAGGGTGGTTCCAGTCAATTAGAGGGAATTGCGATGCGCGCGCAGGCAGATAGAGAAACACAGAAAAACCCAACAGGAACGTTATAGCGCAGGTGCCCAGTGTGGAAATTTTTGATACCCTGCCGTAAAACAGGAAAACCAGTAAGAATCCCGGCATGATAAGCAAAAGGTCCATCCTATTGCCCAAACCCATCCCGGAAATAAAGCAGAACAGGTAAATGTATTTTAATTCCCGCGCCTCCTCCCACTTCGTGTAAATATAAAACAGGAGAGCGGCAAAAAACGTATTTATGGTATACATCTCTGAAACCAGGGAAAGGTACCACTGCAGGTAGGATGTGGCGAAAATTAAGACGGCGGCAAGGGCGAGCCCCGCAGAATTGAACTTCAGGAAGTATTTGCGGATACCCAGATAAAGAAACAGTATAGTCAGCGCTGACGCAAGCGCCGACAGCACATTCGCCCTGTATGCGACATTGCCCAAAGGAAAAAGAGAGGCAAAAACTTTTCCGGACAGCGCATATAACGGATAACCCGGCGGGTGAGGCACGCCGAGCGTATGGATGACCGTGGCCATTTCCCCCGAATCACGGTAGGGCGCCATTGCCGGGAACAGGGTGAACAAATAAAGCCCAAAAACCAGCAACAGAAGCGCAGCAAGTTTTATTTTTTCCATAATTTAATTAGGGACACTTCCCCTATTATTTTATCATTTTTTTCTTGTGAATTCATTGAACTATCTGATCGTTATTTTTGTGAAATATCGCAAAAATTAATAGGGGAAGTGTCCCTATTTATTTAGTCGCAGCATTACCTGGGGGAGGTACCTGCCGGCCTGCTGGTGGTTGGGGTCTATTTCCAGTACCTTCCTGAAGCATTCCGCCACTTTTTCCCAGTTGTTCTGTTTCCAGTATACGACGCCAAGGTTGTAATAAGCGTCAGGCATCTTCGGCCGGGCTTTTATCGCCTGCTCGTAATAATCTTTCGCCAGGGTATCGTTGTTCCTGCGTTCCGCTATCAAACCCAGCCCCAGCAGGGCGTTGGCATCGGTTTTATCTATGTCCAGGGCTTTTTTATAAAACACTTCCGCTTCCGCGTGGGAACCTGTTTCCAGGAACTTGTAAGCCCTGGTGATATACTCAATCAGCAGGTTCGAATTCATCCACATCACATCCGGCCAGCGGTTCCGGGCGTAATCAAGCCATTCAAGCTGGTTTTTTTCCGTTTCGCTGCGCATAATTACATAGACAGGCGCTAACCCTCTTGAGCGGTAATCATCAAAGGTTGCGAATGCGCTCCTCTGAAGACAGTACAATTCCCACGAATCAAATGCCGGCTGTTTGGTGTCGTAGAGGATCCCATTAGGGTATAGTTTTATACCGGGCATTATATCCTTGTTGAAGGTCGAAAAATACACCGGGCGCGTATCAAGCATTTTTCTTTCCACAGCCCTTCGCCTGGTTTCCTTGTCTTCCCGGTATAAACCCCTGAAATCAGAACCGTAGATGTTATTGAAAACCAGCCCGCCGCGGTCGTGCAGTTCCACGTCCTGCCTGTATTTTTCGGCGAAAGACAGGTATCCCGTGCCGTAGAAGGTGTCGTCGCCGCCGTCCATGAATAACACGCTTCCGGGCTTGCAGGCCTTAAGGACATTTTTAGCGTAATCATATTCAAGGTAATAATCCCGCCAGTTGCAGGTTTTCAGGGTGTTAGAAAACAGGAACGCCGCAAGGCACAGAAAAAGGATGAGCGTATATTTTGATTTCCTCACGCAGAAATCTACCGCGTATCCCGCAGACAGAAAGAAAGGTATGGCGGGAAGGACGTAAAACCTCTCAAAGATACCTTCCGAAAGAGGGTCAAAAGGCAGGTTGGCAAGAAGTATGAACCCAATGCCGGCGCCGAGATACATTATCAGGTTTGCCGTTCCGAAGTATTTTTCCTTCTTTATGAACAGAAGCCAGCCCGCAAGCCCCAGGAGAAACACGGCAGCTGTCACCTGTCGGGAGGAATTAACCGCATAACGCTTTATTTGCTTCGCGAAAGTGGGCAGGTCAAGCTTTTTCTTCTCCCCCACTGTCAGCGAGAAGCTTCCGTAATCCTTCCTGCTGACTACCCGGATGAAGTTTTCAAGGTTGACGGGGTTTCCCCAGTTGAAAGCCGGGTTTTTTGATGCCCTGATAGGCAAGTATGCGTAAATTGAAAAACCCAGCAGGAATAAAAGAACCATCGCCGCGTAACCGCGCAGCCGTAGCGTGCCGGCTATTTTCCATAAAACCAGAAGAAAGACCGGGACAATAAAAACAAGCGTATGGTGGTTGCCCATTCCAAGCCCGAATATGAAGACAGCCAGCAGAAAATACTTGTTCTCCGAGAGCGCCAGGTAGAGCAGGTAAAGCAGGAGCGCCACAAAAAATGAATTAAGCGCGAACACTTCCGATTGGATAGCGCTGCGCCAGAACGCCTGGCTGAATGCGAAAAGGATTGAGGTAACCAGGGCTGCCGAGTAGTTTTTTTTGGTGAGTTTCAATACAAGGGAATAGATAATTACCACCGCCAGCGCTGAAAAAACCGCGCTTATCAGGTTTACCCTGAACGCTATGCTTCCGAACGGAACAGCGCTTACAAAAACCTTGCCTAAAATGCAGTAAAGCGGGTAACCGGGGCTGTGGGGAATGCCTAGTATAGAGGCGCAAGCGCAGAACTCGCCGGAATCTCCCACCGAAATGCTGGGGCTCAAGGTATACAGGTATGCGGCGAACGTTGACAGAAAAAGGATGATGCGTATTAACATATTTGTTGTCTTACAAAAGCCCCTTCAATCTCCTGATTACCCACTCGATGATAAGCAGTAAAAATATAACAAAATAAAAGCCGGGGAACAAGGACAGCGATATCTGCTTTTTTATGACAGGCCGGATGTTTTTACCGATTGAATCCTTCATGGCATTGATAGAGAAATTTTCCATTGTGGAAACAGTCCCATTTGTCGCGCCAGCTATTTCCTTCATCAGGGCGTCATTCACCCGGAGGTCGTAATCCTCCGTGTTGCTGTCGGAGACAACCGCCACCTGTTTGGAGTCCTCAAGCAGCAGCGTTCCCTTGAGCCCGGCGCCGCCCGCGCTGCCTGCGGTTCTTAGCCG
This sequence comes from Elusimicrobia bacterium RIFOXYB2_FULL_48_7, assembly GCA_001800495.1. Classification (GTDB taxonomy): domain Bacteria; phylum Elusimicrobiota; class Endomicrobiia; order CG1-02-37-114; family XYA2-FULL-39-19; genus OXYB2-FULL-48-7. The sequence continues at coordinate 6,256 of MGVM01000166.1, read as the reverse complement.
CGCTTTAAGCTCGTACTTGCCGGTGGTTTTAGGCGTAAAGCGCCCAAGCCAGCCATCCTGGACTTTCGTCAGGTTTTCCAGCTGCGCCTGCCGTGACAGCGGGTCGGTCAGCGTTACCTGCGGCGGCATTTTTTTGAGGTTCTCGTTATGGACAATTATCCTGAACCTGACTTCGTCTTCCGGCAGGTATCTCTTTTGCTGAACTGATATCCTGAATTCCTTTGTCTGCTCGCTTCCGCTGAGCCAGTAAAGCGTGTTTTCCCAGAATTTAGTGTACTGCTGGCCGCTTTTGCCTTCCTTCGCCTGGCCGAGCATCCAGCGCCAGGTCGTGTTCATGCCGATGGCCATGCTTCTTCCCTTTCCGATTTCCTGTATTGCTACGCAAACAACATTCTTCCCGTCAATATTTAAATACGGGTTGACCGCGAGC
>MGVM01000166.1:5476-5816 GCA_001800495.1 Elusimicrobia bacterium RIFOXYB2_FULL_48_7 | reverse complement strand
AGCCGCTGGCAGCCGTCAACCGCGGGCAGTCTTGACCACGCCTGCTCGACGGAGGACTGTTCATCCGCGATGCTCATTACCGGATGGCTGAAATTCACGGCTTTTACCCGGAACTCCCCTTCTTCAAACGGTTCCGCGGGCTCATCCATTATTACCGGCAGTATCTCTTCGACAGCCGTGCCCCTGAACGCGCCCTTGCCGAAAGCGTTGTGCCCCCCTATCATCACGAACCCGCCGCCCTTTTCCTTCACGAACCTGACGATGTTTGTCATGTACTCCGGCGGGATGTAGAACCTGGAATAGTTGAAATTCTCAAGTATGAATACGTCGTAATCATAAA
>MGVM01000166.1:2146-5457 GCA_001800495.1 Elusimicrobia bacterium RIFOXYB2_FULL_48_7 | reverse complement strand
CCTTTCAGGGAAGGGTATGAGCGAGAGCTGTTCATCCGGCACTACCGCAATGTCTTCCGGGTTTCGAAGTATCACGAAGGAAACAAGCTCGAAGGAAGGGTTTGATTTTATAAGGTGGCGCAGGTAATAGTACTCAGAACTGGGCTGGCCGCAGATGTAGAGCACCCTGATCTTTTCCCTGATGGTTTCTACGTTGAATTCCCTGGAATTGTTGTTCAACACGGTTTCTTCAGGCAGGGGTTCGATCTCAATGGAGTAGGTTTCCAGCCCGAGTTTGCTGGATGTGAAACCAAAACTTATTTCCTGGTACCCGGCTTCAAGGGTTTTGTTCTTTGAAGCCACGATTTCCCTGCCTTTTTTCAGATAGATTTTTACTTCCCTGCCAGTGAAACCGTTATTATAAAATCCCGCTGTCACTTCCGCCTGGACGTTCTTGAAAATGAAGTCGCTCGACTTGATATCAATCAGCGCGAGGTCCATGGGAGGTTCGGGCTCCGCGGGATAAAGACAGATAACAGGGACTTTAATTGAAGACAGCGCGCTTTTTATGTTTTTGTCCGAATTGCTGATGCCGTCGGATAGCAGAAGAACGCAGTCAATGCCCTTTGTGTTAGCTACCGCGTCCAGGTTCATGGTGATATCGGTGGCGGTACCGGCGGCAGAAAGCGATTTGAGTTCTTTTTCCCTGACTCCTGAGAGGTTTTTGGAGAACTGGTAAAAATCCGTGACAAAGGATTTTTCCATCAGCGGCAGGTTTTTGTCCAGGAAATTCTTGACGCTTCCCAGTCTTTTCGAAAACCCCATGCTCCGCGAGGTATCCACAAGTACCGCGACACGCGGCTTGTTCTTGTTTTCAAAAAACAAAAGTACGGGTTCCAGGATAAGGAATACCAGAAGGAGCAGTGAAACTATCCTGAGAAGTGCCAATAAGTATTTGACAGGCGGCTTGCGCCTTAAGATAAATACAGGCGTCACGGCGAGAGCCGCGATTATGAGCATGATGGCCAGCCACCCCGGATTGGAAAAAAGCATTCTTACCTTCTCAGTTTTTCTTCTATGAACTTTTTATGTATAAAGTCGTTCTTGTACGTGCCCGCCGCGGAGAAAACAAACAAGTTTATAGTGAGTTTCTGCGCTTCAAACCTCTGGTTTTCCCCGCCCGGCACGCATTCAAGGAAATAATTACCGAACCTGTCACGCACCCAGGCGCCGAATATGTCGTTTTGCGAATAAATGACTGCTGTCCTGCCGGATATCTCAATGCCTTCCAGGTAATTATTGGTGATATACCTTCCCGCCACTCCGCGCAACAAATAAAATGAGCGCAATACAGCGTGTTCCTTTGAAAGTTTTGCCAGCCGCTTGTCCGGCAGAATAAGTTCAAGTTCCTTCCTGATCTTCCTGTCAAAATCGGTGAATTTACCGCCGGTTGAGTCCTCTATGAAAAGAATCCCGCCGCCGGAAAGAAACCTTCTGAGGATTTCACGCTCAGACTGGCTAAAACCGCTGAACCTGCCGTTGTTGAGCATAAGTATGAGCGGCGACGAGAACAACAGGTCATCGCTTATTTTTACGACGCGCCTCTCTGCCGCCGGCTCAATGCTTGTAGTCAAAGCCAGGAAGTTGAGTATATCAGGGTATTCACCGGGATAGGGGTCCCACGCGCCGTCATACTGCAGCTGCGTGAACACCAGCCGGTTTACCTGGGATGCTGGCGCAGGCAGCGTAACAAATGACAATGCAATGAAAATTAGCAGCGTCCGTTTAGAGTTCATATCTTTATATTTGCCAAAATTACTTCCAATAGAAGCAGAAACAGGATCAGGATGAAAAATCCCCTGCTTAATTCCTTGCCTTCAATTATGGTAAAAACCTTCTGTTCGGTGTCCTTGTCGTTTTTCAGGAATGCAACCCTTGCCTTGGGAAATTTTTTGCTTAGGCCGCCAGTGCTTATCTTTTCCAGGTTGCTTTCCTGGGCTATGTTCTGCAGATTCACCGCGAAATATTTCGTGACAGTCCTTGAATTGGTGAATACCTGAAGCTCGTAAATACCGGGTTTGACGGCTTTATCAAGCTGGATTTCCCTTGAAGCTTCCTTCGGCAGAATCTTCGCCGGAGCCGTGTCCCCGCCAGGCAGGATGAACCTGCCGCTTGAAAAAGCAAAATCAGGCGTGTATTTTAACGTCTGGCCTACAGCGTAAATAAAGGTTTCTTTCTTCTCCGCGCCTTGAGGGCTGGACTCTACAAGAGCCCTAATGAAATAAGGGAAAAACGGCTTTGAAGGCAGGTTGGTCCATTCCCTGTCGGCAGTGGAAGCGAAAATGAACAACCGAGAGTTGTTCATGGTTTTTTCTATCAGCAGAGGATCGCCGTTGTCCAGCTCAAGCAGTACCGTTGAAAAAGCGGTATTCAGCTTGAAGTAGCCGCTGACGATTATTTTATCCAGCTCAAAACTTGATATATCGCTGAAAACGTTTCCTGTGTTGGTATTGGCCGCAGGAAACCTTCGGGCTTCCTGTACAATGCCCATGTTCTCGTTCAAAAGGCCGGGATATTTGTCCGGCTGCACCTTGGCGCCCAGGAAGAGCAGAACATTCTTACGCTCCGGCGAATCCGCGAACTTCGCTATCAGATCAACACTCTTATCGGATATTTCCGCCGCGTTGCACAGGATAAGGCAGCCGTATTTTTCAATATTGCTTTCACCTTCAAATTCCTCCACCCCGCATACTCTGGTCGAGAACCGGTCATTATCCCTGCCGGACAAAACCGAGTTCAGATAGTAGGACTCGCTGTTCACCCCGAAACCGAACTTCGGGTCGCCGTCCACTATAAGGACTTTCTCCTGTGTTTTCACGGGAAAAGAGAAATAACAGGAATCGTCAACTCTTAAAGCATCTTCCTGCACCCTCGCTTCGCCGTGAACCTCTCCGCTGTTTTCCTGCTTTTGGATGAAATTTATCTCGTAGCCCGCAGCCTTTTTCGCTTCGAGCTTAATGGCGTTATCGTAGACATTACTGCCGTTTATAAAAAGGTTCAGCGGCGTGCTTTTCTGCGATTCCGCGAAATTCTCTATTTCCACGTTGAATCTCAACGGGTCTTCAAGCAGGGAAACTTTTTCTACCGCGGCATTTTCGAAATCATCAGGGTTTTGGGCGCCGGCGTCAATGAAAACGACCTGTATGCCGGGGTTATATTTTTCTATTGAATCCTGCAGCGGGGCGTTGCTGCCCGCGGTAAGGTGTCCCGCCATGTCCGTTATAACGATTATCGTGCGGCTTGTATCCGGCTGGGCTGAGAGCATTTCGTAG
>MGVM01000166.1:0-2134 GCA_001800495.1 Elusimicrobia bacterium RIFOXYB2_FULL_48_7 | reverse complement strand
GGCGGGACAATGTCCGTGGGATTAAAACTTTGATCCGCCTCAAGAATGAATTTCTTAAGGGAGTCAGCGTCATTGGTGAGCGCCGCGTATTGTTCCACAACATTCGAAAACACGATTACACCGACCTGTTTCCCCGCGGATCTCTGTTTCTGGGGCAGCAGCCGCTCAACCAGCGAAACGGCAAGATTTTTTGACGCGTCAAACCTGGACTTGCCGCTTTCATTTAATCCCATTGAATATGATGCGTCCACAAGGATAAGAATATTCTTGTTCCTGTTTTCCTGCTTTGAGCCGCCCAAATAGCCGACAGGCCGGGCGAAAGCTAGACATAAAAATAACAGCACGAGGCACCTGATCAACAACAGGAGCCACTGCTGAAGTTTTTTCCTGGGGGTTACGTTTTTAGATGCCTGCTTGATGAACCTTAAATCGCTGAAAGCGAGGCGCCTGGGTTTTCTGCGGAAAAAAAGGTGGATTACAACAGGTAGAAGGGACAGCGGGAGGAGGTACAGAAAACCGGTATTGAAAAAGGATAAATTCATTTTTTACGGCCGGCAAGGAATGACCAAAGGGCTAATTCAATGGGCGTATCGGTAGTCACAGGGTAATAGTCGATCCCTGAGCTGCGAAATCCGGTTTTATATTCATCGATGAACTTGTTAAAAAAGCCGGTGTACTGATCGTGAATGTCGTCTGCCTCTGTCTGGATAGAATCCGATTCTTCAAGCGACTCAAAGATAACCGGCCCGGTGAAATCAAACTTTTTTTCCTGCGGGTCCAGCACCTGGAAAACAACTACGTCATGATGCTTGAATCTGAGCTGTTTCAGCGAGCGGATAACTTCCCCCGGGAGGTCATAGAGGTCGGATATGATCAGGATCAGCCCCCTTCTTTTCAGGTGGCCGCTGAGTTCGTTAAGCACCTGTGATATGCTGGTCTTGGAACCGGGAGCGATGTTTTCCAGGGTATTAACTATATTCGAGAACTGGTCGAACTGCGCCCGGGGTGTTATGAACTTGCCGATCTTCTCATCAAATACGGTCAGGCCGACAGAGTCCTCCTGTCTGAGAAGCAGATAGGCAAGGCATGCAGAAAGGTTTATGCCGTAGGTAAACTTGTCAATGTTTTCGCCGGACTTGAACGCCATGGAATTGGAAGTGTCCAGCAGGATGTGCGCGCGGAGGTTTGTTTCTTCTTCGTACTGTTTGACGAAAAACCTGTCGGTCCTGCCGAAAACCTTCCAGTCGATGTGGCGGATCTCGTCACCGGGGCTGTATTCGCGGTGCTGGGCAAATTCCAGCGAATAACCCTTTGACGGGCTCTGGTGCATGCCGGAAATAAGGCCTTCAACCACGTACTTCGCCCTGAGCGGCAGTTTGCCGAGTTTAAGGAGTGTCGCCGGATCAAGATATTTTAATTTAGTGCCCATTTTTTAATCTTTTCGTAGTTGCCCATTTATGGGCTACTTTTAACTTAGCCGATGAATCGGCAACTACGCAAGTAGCTTTTTAATCACATCATTTACCGTTACGCCTTCCGCCTGCGCCTGGAAATTCAGTATTATCCTGTGCCTCAAAGCCGGGTAAGCCAGCGCCTGAACATCTTCAATTGAAACAGCGTACCTGCCGTTAAGGATCGCCCTGGCTTTTGCGCCGAGGATAAGCGTCTGCCCCGCGCGGGGCCCTGCGCCCCAGTTCACCCATTGTTTAATAAAGTCTGGTGAAGCTTCACCCTTCGGCCTGGTGGAACGCACAAACCTGGTAGTATAATCAATCACGTTATCGCTCACCGGCACCTTGCGCACGATGTCCTGAAGCACAATAATTTCATCAGCATCCAGCACCTTCTTCAACTGCGGCATCACCGCGCCTGTGGTTTGGAGCATTATCTGTTTTTCATCAATTTCACTGGGATAATCAATATCTATTTGAAAGAAGAATCTGTCGAGCTGGGCTTCAGGTAAGGGATAAGTCCCCTCCTGCTCAATGGGGTTCTGCGTGGCAAGCACGTAAAAAGGCAGGGGCACCGGGTAGGTCTGCCCGGCGGAGGTGACTTTGTATTCCTGCATCGCCTGCAAAAGAGCGCTCTGGGTTTTCGGCGGAGTGCGGTTTATTTCATCGGCAAGCAGGATATT
>MGVM01000165.1 GCA_001800495.1 Elusimicrobia bacterium RIFOXYB2_FULL_48_7 | reverse complement strand
GTACATGATCGCGTTCGCCCTCAATAATGCGCGCCTTTTAGATTTAATAATGTGCGCGCATCGCCCGCGGCGGGCAGACAGGCAGGCAAAGCTCGCACGCGATGCATTTCGATTCAACAAAATTTATTTTTTTTGTCTGCTCATCTACCACCAGGGAATCGGCCGGGCAAATAACAACGCACGCGCCGCAGTGGGTACATCGTTTTTCATCCCGGACGATGTCGTGCTTGAACGGCTCCACCTTGACGCCAATGCCCTGGAGATATTTGATGGCCTTGGCGTATTCTTCCTTTTTGCCCGTAAGCCCGAGAACCATCAGCCCTTCCTCGTTGGGCGTTATGGACGCCTTGAGGATATTGATATCGAGCCCGTATTCCTTTACCAGGTGGCTCATGACCGGCTTGTCAACCAGCGTATGCGGAAACTTAAAGACGCTTTTCTTACTTATCATTGGGTGCCTCCATTAATTTTCTGAAATCGGCCTTTCTTTCAAAAGCTTGAACGTGGTCCCTGAATCCGGGCCGGGAATATTCGTAACCGGCTGGGTTAACTGGAATTCGTTTTTCTTTATCCAGTCCTTCAGCGTCTCGGCTATTTCTCTTGCCTTGGAATAGCTGGAAAGCGAGCCGGTGTGGACTTCTTTTCCCTGCACGGTGATCTTCCCTGAGCGCAGCTGTGCGTAGGAAACCTCGCCCAGGTTGCCCGGTATGACATTCGGGTAGTTCGTGCCGTAATCAACTATCGGCGCGAAAATTTCCGAATCTTTTACACCGGTATACCGCGCCATTTCTTCATTCAGGATAGGAATGGGTATGCCGACTCCTACGGTCAGAGTGGCTCCGTAACCCTGAAAACTTGAACCGACAAGCCATTGCGGCTTCATCTGTTTCAGATCCCCGATGAGGGCAAGCGTGCCCGCGGGGGCAATGGGCGTCCCGTTTTCCTTCCTTTTAATACCGGGGTTATGCTGGGTACCGTTCCACGCCACGTAGCCGATGCCGCCGCCAAGAAAGATCTTTGTGCCTATCCCGATGGTTTTATACAGCGGGTCGTTGAGCAGGGGCGAAAGCTGGCCCGCGCTGCAGTAATTGGCGTTGCCCAGGTTAGCCCGAAGCGTGCCCATGTAGGTGTAAATGATTTTTTCCGACAGGTTCACGGCTACGTTGTAGTTCTGGTAGGCGTTCCTGGGGTTGAAAAGCACCGCCTCGTTCACGTCCTTTATGTTGAGCCAGGTTTCAAGTTTCTTGCGCGGGTAGCAATCCGTGCCGTACGCTGTCGCGACAAGCTTGATATCCTTGCCTGCCACGAGTTCCTCTATCACGTGGCCGCCGCCGTACTTAAAGTCGCCCGGATGATTCGTGTTCCTGGGGTCATAATCCGGTGTCTGGGTGCAGCCCAGGTACACATCAACCGCCGCGAAACCGCAGTAAGCCGGCACGTCATTAAGGTAGCAGGTTCCCCCTCCTATCTTGATCCTGGGCTTTGTATGGCCGAGGTTGAGGTAGATACCGCTGGAGCACATAGGCCCGAAGGTCCCCGTGGTTACCACGTCAACTTCCTGGGCGGCCTTGGCGGCGCCCTTCTGTTCCACAATGTCGATCATCTCTTCCGCGGTAACAACCACCGCATGCCCCTTCTTTATTTTCTCGTTTATTTCCTGTATGGTTTTAGACATAAAATCCTCCTTTTAATTCAATTGATATAGTTCTGTTGACAAATACCTGTCGCCTAAATCCGGGACCAGCGCCACGATCAACTTTCCCTTGTTTTCGTCGCGTTTCGCGAGCTGTACAGCCGCGCAAACCGCCGCGCCCGAGGATATCCCAGAGAATATCCCCTCTTCCTTTGCCAACATTCGGGCGGCCTCCGTCGCTTCGTTATTTGAAACCTTGATAATCTCGTCTACTGCTTCCTTATTATATATCTCCGGCACAAAACCCGCGCCTATACCCTGGATCTTGTGCGCCCCCGGCTTGCCGCCTGAAAGCACCGGTGAATCGGCCGGTTCCACCCCAACCACCTGCACTGACGGTTTTTTCTTTTTCAGGACCTCGCCGACCCCGGTAATGGTGCCGCCGGTGCCCACACCGGCAACGAAAATATCCACAAGGCCGTCTGTGTCGCGCCAGATCTCCTCCGCGGTGGTTCTGCGGTGAATTTCTGGATTATCGGGATTCTTGAACTGGTTGGGCATAAAGGTCGAGTTAGCGCCCCTGGGCCCCAGCTTGACGAGCTCCTCGGCTTTCTTTATCGCGCCGCTCATGCCTTCCGTACCCGGCGTCAAAACGATCTCAGCGCCGAAGGCCTTCAATATCATTCTTCTTTCAATGCTCATGGTTTCAGGCATTGTCAGGATCAGCTTATACCCTTTCACGGCGCAGACAAAAGCCAGCCCGATGCCGGTATTCCCGGAAGTCGGCTCAACAATTACAGTGCCTTTTTTCACTAACCCTTTTTTTTCCGCCGCTTCGATCATATGCAGCCCGATCCTGTCCTTCACGCTCCCGCAAGGATTAAAAAACTCCAGCTTTCCCAGTATGGTGGCGCCTGAGCCGGCGGCAACCTTGTTGAGCTTGACCAGCGGCGTATTCCCTATTAATTGAGTGATGTTTTCAGCAATTTTCATGGCTCTCTCCTTATATTATATCGTGTAATCCAGACACTTTTCAGTAACCTTGTATTTATCAGCTATATCCGCGAAAGTCGTGTTGTCCACAATGTTATTAACATAGTCGCGGATATCGATCCATAAGGGTTTGAACGGACATCGCTGGTAAAAACCGCACTTTGAGTGCTCCGTGCGCGACACGCAGGTGATGGGAGATGTGGTGCCATCCATAAGCCGGATGACTTCCCCCAGTTTTATTGATCCGGGTTGCTTCGCAAGCTGGACACCGCCGGACGCTCCCCTTTTGCTCCTGATGAAACCCGCGCCTTTCAGGGTAGTGATGATCTGCTCCAGGTACTTCTTCGGGATATCCTGGCGGTTTGCTATATCCTTGATCTGCACAAGTTCCTGCTGTTCCTGCCCCTTATGGTAATTCAACGTAAGGTCAAGCAGGATTTTTAACGCGTAGTCGCCTTTGTAAGTCATTCTCATAATTATCCCCAGTGCCTGGCACTAATCCTACTTTGTCTATCGTATTAGTATAGTTATAGCATATGATCGTAAATTTGTCAAGGGGTAATTTAGGAAATTATTTTTATTCCCATCAGGAGAGCGGCGAGAGCGATCAGGCAGATAAAATAAAGGCGGATCTTTTTGCCTTTGAGTTTCGCGGTAAAAGCGGACCCGAAGGTTGTGCCGATAACCGAACCGGCGAGGATAAGCGCGACTAACATAAAATCAATGTTACCTTTGAAATAATGGCTTACCGCACCGAGGGCGCTTGACGGGCTGATGACAAACAGAGAAGTTCCTATCACGAGCCGCGCGGGCAGGCAGAAGAAATTCACCAGCACAGGGATCAGAAGGAACCCCCCGCCCACTCCCAAAAGGCCCTGTAAAACTCCTATTAAAAACCCGCAGGCAATCAGGTAAGAAATGTTTACGGAATTATCCAGCCCCGGGTTTTTCTCAAAACAATGAAACCCGAGCTTATAAGCGTCCAGGTCGCAGCTGGACTTTTCCCCTTTTACCCACTTCAGGTATTCAAATAGCATGATAACGAGCGCGGTTATGAACATAACCAGGAAGGAGATATTCAGCGCGGTGTCCATTATCCCCCTGTTTTTTATCATGACCAGTATCCGCGCGCCAATTTCCACACCGGGAATAGTCCCGGCTAAAAGCAGCAGTCCCAGCCGGAAATTGATATGCGATTGTTTATGATGCCGGGCCATCCCGAAAAGCGAGATCACTGCTATTGAAGCCAGGCTGCTGCCAATCACTATATTATAAGGAAGGCCGAACAGAATGTTCAGGACCGGCACCAGAATGAACCCGCCGCCCACCCCGAAAAGCCCCGAAAGGAACCCGGCAACCAGCCCCGTTATTATTATTCCTGCCGCCATGATCATGCTGAAAACGCTCATTGTTTCCTCTTTGCTGATTTTGCTGCGCCCTGTAATCTGCCGTATGAATGCTTAAAAAACCTGCGGTAAGCGGCGCATAAATAATCTTTATCGTTTATATTACCATTTTTTACCAGCCGGTTCCACAGGCAGCCGTTATTGCAGATGAAGTTCCATTCGCAGCCCCGGCAGTCCTCGTGCCCTGTTTCCTTGAGCTTCCCGAAACCGCCCCTGGCTTTGCTTATAAGCTCCTTTACCGGCGTTTCCGTTATATTTCCCAGCTTGTACTCCCTGCTTACGAAGAAATCGCACGGGTAAACGTCTCCGTTGTATTCTATCACCACGTAACTTCCGCACTGCTTCTTGAATATGCACGCCGTGGGCTCCATTCCAAAGGCGATTTCGCAGAGATTGTCAAAAAATCTGACCGAGGCTTTGGGCTTGCCGCCGTTCCACCAGCAGTCAAACAAGCCGCAGAGAAAATCCCCGTACGCTTCCGGGGCCGGAGCAAAGGACGGCATCTGCCCGCCGCCGTTGGTACCGCCGGCGCCTTCGGCTCTGTCCAGTGCGGGAATGAATTGCAGGTACTTCAGTCCATGTGACAGGAAGAACTCATAAAGTTTTTCCGGATCTTTGGCGGTTTTTGCCCCTATGGTTACAAGGACATTGAAATCTATTTCCTCTTTCTTAAGTAGTTCTACGGCTTGCATGGTTTCCCGGTAACAGCTTTTGCCGGAAGGGTACTGCCGGTAAACACCGTTTGCCTCTTCCGGGCCGTCCAGGCTGATGCCGATGAAAAAATTGTATTTTTTGAAGAACCCTGTCCAGTTTGTATCAATGAGAATACCGTTTGTCTGGACCGAATTGCTGATGATCTGCCCGGGTTTGCCGTATTTCGACTGGAAACCTACGGCCTTTTTGAAAAAATCCAACCCGGCGAGGGTTGGCTCGCCGCCCTGCCAGGAAAAGATGGCGGGCTTTCCATTGGAATATTCCATGCACTCCGCTATCATTTTTTCAAGGACGGTATCAGTCATCAGGTGTGTTTTCTCTAGAGGGTTTAGCCCGGAGGGGTAAAGCCCGGATGTTTTTTTATAGAAGCAGTAACCGCAGGCCAGGTTACAGTCAAAGGAAACCGGCTTGACCAGGACTTCGATGCCTTTCCCGCTGTTCCCGTTCACGGTTTGCCTTTTAAGCGTTCAAGTTTTTCCGCGAATTGGGCGCGGCCTGTTTTCCTGAGCCGCTCGCAATACCTCTGGAACATCGTGCGTGAATGGTACGGCCCGCCTTCCTCTATTACCTCAAACAGCGGGTCTTTAGCGCCGGGGGCCGTGCCGGGCGCGGACATCATTTCTTTGACCCACTTTTCAAGCAGAGCCAGTCCTTCTTTGACAACCGCGGGTTTCCCGGCCGCGAGGTTGTTTGTTTCGTGGGGGTCATTTTCGAGGTCAAAAAGCATCAGTTCTGGGAAATTTTTCAGCCCCGTGTCATAGGTCTTTATCAAAATCCAGTCGTTAAAAACAACACTGCGCTGGCAGCTCCAGGCACACTGGCTCACGACTATGAAACCGCGCGAATATTCTTTGTTGTCTTTCAACTGAGCCCAGAAACTTTTGCCGTCCCAAAGCCCCGGCACTTCGCAGCCGCAAATCTCAAGGACCGAGGCGGCTATGTCCGTCTGGTAATGGAGCCCTTTATCAACGCGGGGCTTCAACATTTTCGGGTATTTCAAAATAAACGGCACGCGGCTTGTGATGTGGTCGGCGGTCT
>MGVM01000164.1 GCA_001800495.1 Elusimicrobia bacterium RIFOXYB2_FULL_48_7 | reverse complement strand
GATATAGTAGTTCTTTGCCCGACGGTTGATGTTATTGTGCCGTTATTTAAGAAAATACTGCCAGCACTTAAACCCGGATGCGTTGTGACTGACGCCGGGAGCGTGAAATCCTCTATTGCGCGCGGGATCAATAACCGTAATTTTGTCGGCGCCCACCCGCTTGCCGGTTCTGAAAAAACAGGAGTCGGTTCTGCCGACAGGGATTTGTACAAGGGCGCAACAGTTGTTATTACGCCGTTGAAGGATACAAGCACTGCGGCGCTGAAAACTATAAGCGCCATGTGGAAAAAAACCGGAGCGAACATCGTTCTGCTGTCCCCGGAAGCCCATGACAAGATGGTTGCTGTTACAAGCCACCTGCCCCACGTGCTGGCCGGCGCATTGAATCTTGTTGCGGGCAGGGCCAATGCTGTCAACAAAGTTACATCAGAACTTATAGCCGGCTCTTTCCGTGACATGACCCGCATCACTGATTCCGACCCGGACAGCTGGGCGGCTATCTGTTATGCTAACATGCTTGAATTGAACCACGCGATCAACGAATATATTGAAATCCTAAAAAAGGTAAAGGCTGGGCTAAATTCCCCCAAGAAACTCCAGAGTTTTTTCAGCCAATCCAAGAGTATCCGATGCCGCCTTTTCGAATCAGGCCGAAAGTAAACATCAATGCCTCGCTGGCCGTTCCCGGTGACAAATCCATCACCCACCGGTCGGTTATTTTATCAGCCCTCGCGGAAGGCCCGTCTGTTGTTGACGGGTACCTTGACGGCGACGACTGCCGCAGGAGCATTGAAGCGTTCAGGGCCTGCGGGATCGAGATAAAAAAAGAAAAAGACAAACTTTATATAAAGGGCTGCGGGAGCCAGGGCCTCGAGGCACCCAAAGCACCGGTAGATGCCGGCAACTCAGGCACCACCATCCGCCTGCTTTCAGGCGTATTTTCCGGCCGTGATTTCACGGTTAAAATTTTCGGAGATGAGAGCCTGTCAAAAAGGCCGATGAAACGCGTTATCGAACCGCTCACGCAGATGGGAGCGGAAATAACCGCGGCAAACGGGCAGTACCCTCCGCTTACTATTAAAGGAAGCTCACAGTTGCGGGTTATTGATTACCGGATGCCGGTGGCAAGCGCGCAGGTAAAATCAGCCATCCTTTTGGCGGGCTTGCAGGCGAAAGGAATTACTTCTGTAAGCGAACCCGGCGCATCTCGTGACCATACCGAAAGAATGCTTGAATACCTGGGCGCGAAGGTGCGCGTTGAAGGCAACACTGTATCGGTTGAAGGGGGAGTTAAGTTAAAAGCAAAGGATATCAGCGTGCCGGGTGATTTTTCTTCCGCCGCGTTTTTTATAGTCGCGGGGCTGCTGGCAAAAAATTCCGTTATTTCGATTGAAAATGTAGGTGTGAACACCAGAAGGACCGGGCTTGTGGATGCGCTCCGGGAAATGGGCGCTAATATAGAATTGAAAGGTAACAAATTGGTTTGCAATGAGCCGGTCGGGACGGTTGTGGCAAAATCGTCCGCGCTTAAAGGCATTTCGCTTGACCCGGAACTGGTGCCAAAACTTATTGATGAAATACCGCTTCTGGTGCTGGCGGCGACACAGGCGTCAGGCATAACCGTTATTACAGGCGCCTCCGAACTGCGCGTCAAGGAAAGCGACAGGATAAAAGCCATCTCAACGGAATTGAAAAAAATGGGCGCGAATATAACCGAGCAGCCGGACGGGTTCATTATTGAGGGGCCTACCCGCCTTAAAGGCGCCGAGGTTGAAAGTTACAACGACCACCGCATCGCGATGACAATGGCTGTTGCCGGGTTGTGCGCTGACGGCGAAACCCTTATAAATAATCCCGAATGCGTTGACATATCCTTCCCGAATTTCTGGGAGTTGATTTCCGGCCTATGAAAATTAAGAGAATTTTAAAAAATCTGATGTATTTTGCCGGTTGGGTTTTTTTTAAACTTGTTTTTTCATGCTTTTACCGGGTAAAAATAACGGGGAGAAGGCATTTTCCGAAAAAAGGCGGAGTTTTGATCGCTTCCAACCACCTGAGCATGGCTGACCCGCCGCTTGTCGGCTCCTGCCTGTGGAAACCCATTCACTTCATGGCAAAAAAAGAATTGTTCAGGAATCCTGTTATGGGGTGGATACTCAAGGTGGTAAACTCTTTCCCGGTAAACCGCGGCGGCACGGACATGGGCGCGATCCGCACGGTCAAAAAACTATTGTCCGAAGGCGATATAGTCCTGATTTTTCCCCAGGGCGGGCGCAGGAGCGAGGATAATTTTGAGGTAAAAAGCGGGATAGGCATGCTTTCCTGCTGGTCACAGGCGCCGATAGTGCCCTGCTGTATCAAGAATTCGCATAAAATGAAATCGTTAAAGCGGCTCGAAGTGCATTTCCTTGAGCCGGTATACCCTCCCGAAAAATATACCCAGGATTCATACGACATTTTAACCCATAAAGTCGCGTTAGAGATGAAGGAAGCGCTCGCAAGGAAATGAACCCCATACGCTTTTGAGCTTGGAGCGAAATCCCCGAACTTCAAACCCACGTTTTTCAGTGGCGTTCGGGGGCCAAGCGGCTGGCATGGGGTATCAAATAGGAATATGAAAATAAAAATCGCGGGGAAAGCGGGTTTTTGCTACGGTGTCAGAAAAGCTGTTGAGCTTGCGGAGAAAGCCGCGGGGGAAAACAAGAAACCCATTTATACGGCCGGCCCCCTGATACATAACCAGCAGGAAGTCAGGCGGCTTTCCGGGCTTGGTGTCAAGGTGTTATCATCGGTTGAAAACATCGGCAGCGGAACCATTGTCATAAGGACCCACGGCCTGCCTAAGAAAACAATGCTGAAACTAAGGCGCAAAGCGCTGACTGTAATAGACGCTACATGCCCGTTCGTGAAAAGAGTCCAGCACCTTGTTGAAAAGTTGTCAAAAGATGGCTATAATATAATAGTAATCGGGGAAAAAAACCACCCGGAAGTAGTAGGCCTGGTATCTTATTCATCAAAGCCGGTGGTTGTCGTCAACACGGAAGAAGGCGTAAAACGCCTGGCACTGCCGCCAGGCGCATCCGTCGCGATAGTCAGCCAGACTACCCAGTCAAGCGAAAAATTCAATAAACTGGTTTCACTCATCCGGAAAAAATACAGAACGGCAAAAATCTATAACACTATCTGTAACGCTTCAAATGAGAGGCAGAAGGCAGCCGCAAGCCTTGCCGGAAAAGTTGACGTGATGCTGGTGATAGGCGGCAAAAACTCGGGAAACACGGCAAGGCTGAATGATATCTGCCGGAAACGCGTAAAAACATATCATATAGAATCAGCGCGGGATATAAAGGAAAGTTGGGTTGAAAAAAACATGACAATAGGCATAACCGCAGGCGCTTCGACACCTGAATGGATAATCAATGAAGTTGTAGCTTACCTGTCCCGAAACGCGCTTTCAGCGAAATGAAGTTTCGGGATTTCGTACCATACTCAACGTAAAAAAGGAGTTTAAATACAATGGAAGAACAGGAAATGAGTTTTCAGGACGCAATAAACAGCATGCAGGACCTCAAACCGGGCGAATTAAGGACCGTAAGGATCGTGGCGGCAGACAGGGAAGGGGTGGTGGTTGACCTGGGTTTGAAATCGGAAGGATTCATCCCGGTAGAGGAATTCGGACAGAGGGGAATACCCGCGGATTTCACGTCTGACAAGGAAATCCAGGTGGTTTTCACGGGAAGCAGGACGGAGGGTTATTACCTGGTTTCCTACACCCAGGCGCGAATGAAGTATGCCTGGCCTAAAATAAAGACCGCCTACGAAAACAAGGAAACCGTGACGGGAAACATAGTTAAAAAAATAAAGGGCGGTTTCATAGTGGATGTCGGCGTGGACGCTTTCCTGCCCATGTCGCAGGTGGACAACAAGTCCATTGATTCGCTCAATGAACTGCTTAACAGGAACATAAAAGTCCTGATCACGGAACTCAACAGCAGCAACAAGTCCGTGGTTGTTTCCCACAGGAAAGTGGTGGACATAGAACGCAAGGGCAACGCCCAGAAAGTGCTTTCAACTATCAAGCCGGATGATATAATAGAAGGAACTGTCACAAAACTGGTTGAGTTCGGCGCTTTCATTGATATCGGCGGCGGGGTGGAAGGGCTGGTGCACATCAGCGACCTGTCCTGGCGCAGGATAGACAAGGCCTCGGAAGTTGTCCATGTCGGCGACAAGGTCAAGGTGAAAGTCCTGTCAATTGACCAGGAAAAAGCCAAGATTTCCCTGGGGTTGAAGCATCTTCTGCCTCACCCGTGGGATGACATAGAAAAAAAATACCCGGTAGGCAGCATAGTGAAAGGGAAAGTTATTTCCCTGGTGGATTTCGGCGCTTTCGTGGAACTTGAGCCCGGAGTTGAGGGGCTGGTGCACGTCTCGGAGCTTTCCTGGAAGGAAAAGGTCAGCCACCCGAAGAAGGTACTGAAATCCGGCGAAGGTTACGAGTTCAAGGTACTGGACGTCAACAGGCAGCAGGGTAAAATATCTCTTTCATTGAAAAAAACAAAGGAAAACCCCTGGGAAGAGCTGAAAAAGAAATACCCCGCCGGGGCAAAACTTAAAGTCAAGGTGACAAAAACTGCCCCGTTCGGCGCTTTCGTGCAGATAGAGGAAGGCATGGAAGGGCTCATCCCCCTGCAGGACATGTCCTGGACCAGGCGGGTGAACAAGCCCGAAGAGATAGTTTCAACCGGCAAGGAAATAGACGCGGTAATGATGGAAGTGAAGCCCCTTGAAGAGCGGGCTCTCCTTTCGATAAAACACCTCACACAGGACCCCTTCATTAAGTACAGCGTGGGCAAAATTGTCAAGGGAGAAGTCAACAAGATTTTTGACTTCGGCATCACGATCAGGCTTGAACCGGGCATGGAAGGGTTCATCCACAAGAACGAAATTTCGCGCGAGAGGGACATAGAGCCGAAATCTATATTCAAAATGGCCCAGGAAGTGGAAGCGAAGGTAATACGCTCTGACAGAAAAACCAGGAAGATCGACCTGTCCGTGAGGAAGCTTGAGATCGAAATGGAAAAAGAGCTTGTGAAAAAATATTCAAACATACCCAGCCCGACCCTCGGCCAGGTGCTGGAAGAAAGAAACGAGTGACATATGCCCATATACGAATTTTCCTGCCAAAAGTGCGGCAAGAAGTTTGAACTTCTGCTCTTCACGGGCGATGTTCCCGAATGCCCTGATTGCGGCAATAAAGGCCTCACAAAACACATGTCTGTATTTTCGGCCCACGGCGTGGGAAGCGGCCCGGCGAGCGCCGGGGGAAGCGGGTGCGGTAACTGCCCGCCGGGGCACAACTGTTCAAGCTGCAGCTGCCACTAATCTTCAACCTTCCTGCAAGAAATTATGATCAAAAAAATTCTTTCCATTATTATGATATTTTCATGCCTGCCCGTTGGCGCGCTTCTTGCCGAAAACAGGGTCATCACCAAACAGTTTGACTGGCAGGTTCATGAAACCGAACACTTCGACATATATTTTTATGACGAGGGCAGGAATATCGTGCCGCTTTTCGCTGAAATGCTTGAAAAAACCTGCCGCCGCGCCGCCCTTGAGTATGACACCGATTTCAAGGAGAAGATGCCCATATTCCTGTTCGTCGGCCACAATGATTTTGAACAGACAAACGTCACCTATATTGGTGAGGGGACAGGCGGCGTGACGGAAGCGTACAAGAACCGGCTTGTCCTTTATTACTCCGGCTCAAAATATATGCTGCAGTACCTGGTTGAGCACGAATTCACGCATGAAACGGAATTCAACGTGCTTTTCAGCGGGTTCTGGAAATCAGCAAAGCTCA
>MGVM01000163.1:194-5835 GCA_001800495.1 Elusimicrobia bacterium RIFOXYB2_FULL_48_7 | reverse complement strand
GCAGGCTCCATGCTGTAATTTGCCCTGCCCTGGCTTAATGAACGCAAGGTTGTTGCATAACCGAATATTTGGGCAAGTGGCACTGTTCCGTTTATATTACAAAGGGCATTTTTGTTTTCCATACTTTCAATCTTGCCCCGCCTGGCACTTAAATCAGCCATTACATCTCCAATAAATTCTTCAGGTGTGACTACTTCTATTTTCATTATTGGTTCCAATAAAATTGGGCCTGCTTTTTTTGTGGCAGCTTGTAACGCGAAACTTCCTGCCATTTTAAATGCCATTTCAGATGAATCAACTTCATGGTAGGAACCATAAATTAAATTTACTTTCATATCAATCAATGGGTAGCCTGCCAAGGGACCAGTTTCCATTGCTTCTATTATACCTTTTTCTATGGCAGGAATATACTCTTTTGGAATACACCCACCCTTCGTCTTATCATTGAATTCAAAAGCAGGCGCGGGTTCCACTTCTATTTCCACGTGGCCGTATTGCCCACGGCCGCCGGATTGCTTTATATACTTTGATTCTTCTGTAACCTTCCTCGTAATTGTTTCCCTGTAGGCAACTTGCGGGTTGCCAATTCTCGCGTCTACATTAAATTCTCTTTTTAACCTGTCAACAGCAATTTCAAGGTGCAACTCGCCCATACCAGAAATAATTGTCTGGCTTGTTTCCTCATCAAATCTTAACCTTAGTGTTGGGTCTTCTTCAGATAAACGGTTCAGCGCATAAGACAATTTTTCAGAATCTGCTTTAGTTTTCGGCTCGACAGCCACGCTGATTACTGGTTCCGGGAAATGCATTTGTTCAAACGATATCGGGAATTTACTTTCGCACACTGTGTCTCCGGTATTTGTTTCTTTTAAACCAACAATGGCGACGATATCTCCGGTTTTACATTCCTTGATTTCAGCCCTTGTATTAGCGTGCATTCTCATTATTCTGGAAATTCTTTCCTGCTTGCTCTTGCGCGAATTATAGACTATTTCACCGCTTTCAATCTTACCTGAATAAACCCTGATATATACTAATCTTCCGATGAAAGGGTCTACCTGGATTTTAAAAGCCAATGCGGAAAAAGGTTCTTCAATAGAGTGCTTCCTGGATTCTTCTTTTCCGGTAAAAGGATTTATCCCTTTTATCTCTTGTAAATCTGCCGGAGACGGCAAGTAATCCACTACGGCGTCAAGTAACGGCTGAACGCCCCTGTTCTTGAAAGATGAACCACAGAAAACAGGAAAAAAACTGCATGATATTGTCGCCTTTCTTACGGCTGCCTTCAATTCACCTATTGTTACCTGTTCGCCGTTGACATATTTATTCATTATCGATTCATCTACTTCAGCCATTTTCTCGAATATTTCATCCTTGTATTTTTTTACTTCAGCCTTGTATTCATCAGGTACTTCCCCTGTCTCGTAATCCATGTCAGTCGTTTTTTCTTCTTCCCAAATATAGGCTTTTTCTTCCAGTATATCTATCACGCCCATCAGTTTATCTTCTTTTCCCAGTGGAATCTGCAAAACGAGCGGCTTTGCGGCAAGTTTCTTTTTGATCTGTTTTACCGTATCTTCAAAATCTGCTCCTACTCTGTCCATTTTATTCACAAATATCAATCTTGGGACATGATACCTGTTTGCCTGGCGCCATACAGTTTCTGACTGCGGCTCAACGCCATTACCACCGTCAAAAATCACTACACACCCATCCAGTATTCTCAACGAACGCTCAACTTCCATGGTAAAATCGACATGGCCTGGAGTATCAATGATGTTTATCTCACAATCCTTCCAGTAGGAAGTAGTGGCAGCCGATTGAATCGTTATACCTCTTTCTCTTTCCTGAACCATCCAGTCCATTGTAGCGGTACCTTCATGCACTTCTCCAATGCGATGAATCCTTCCAGTATAATACAGAATCCGCTCTGTGGTTGTCGTCTTGCCAGCGTCTATATGCGCCACAAGCCCAATATTTCGTATTTTTTCCAGAGAATATTTCTTATCCATTTAATTTACCATCTATAATGGGCAAACGCTTTATTAGCATCTGCCATCTTATGAGTGTCTTCTCTTTTCTTAATTGCAGACCCTTCTTTCTTGTATGCGGCCATCAGTTCCTCGGCTAGTTTTCTGTGCATCGGCATACCTTTTTTTTCTTTCGCGTACTGGATAATCCATCTCATGCCCATAGTCTCACTTCTGTCTCTGGGCGTTTCAACAGGAACCTGATATGTGGCGCCGCCTACCCTGCGCGCCTTTACTTCTACCAAAGGCCTTACATTCTCTATAGCCTGGATGAACACTTTTAAGGGGTCTTCCTTTATTTTGTCTTTTATTAGGTTAAACGCTTGTTCAATTATTCTCTCAGCTACTGATTTTTGCCCGCTGAAATTTAATTTATTAATAAATTTTCCGAGAAGCACACTGTTGTACTTCGCATCAGGAGCAAAATTTTTCCTTCTCTCTTTTGGTCTAAGTGGTTTTCTTGGCATCTTTCCTCTTTGATACTCTATGCCAGTCGCTAGGAAGACTATAGAGTATATTTCCTTTTATCCTACTTTTGGCATTTTCGCGCCATATTTTGACCTGCCCTGCTTTCTTCCGTCAACACCGCCGGCATCAAGAACACCCCTTATAATGTGATATCTTACTCCAGGTAAATCCTTGACCCTGCCACCCCTGACAAGGACAATTGAATGTTCCTGAAGGTTGTGCCCAATCCCAGGTATATATGCCGTTACTTCAATGCCAGTGGTAAGCTTAACCCTTGCCACCTTTCTAAGCGCTGAATTGGGCTTTTTAGGGGTTGTAGTATAAACACGCGTGCATACTCCCCTGCGTTGAGGGCATGAAAGAAGTGCGGGTGCTTTCGTTTTAATACCGATTTTCTGACGTCCGAATTTTACTAATTGATTAACTGTTGGCATTGATACTGTCTAACTCCTTTTGATTTTAAATATCGACTATTGATCAAGCGTTTGTTTCAGGCAAAACCAATTGTTTGTTCAATCCAGTGCCTGCTGGGATCAAATGCCCGATTATCACGTTTTCCTTCAAACCCTTAAGTGTATCAACCTGTCCCAGGGTCGCAGCCTCAGTCAAAATCCTAGTTGTCTCCTGAAAGCTCGCCGCTGAAATAAATGATTCGCTGGACAGGGATGCCTTTGTTATGCCAAGAAGTATCGGCTGCATTTCCGGGATCTTTATTTTTTTTGCTTCTTCATTCCCTTTTTCTTTTTTTGTTTTCTTTTTCAGTTCTTCGAGCCGACTCCGTTCTTCTTCATACTGCCTGTACGAAACTATTTCATCTGTTAAAAATCTGCTTGACCCGGGGCTTGTGGTCCTTACATTGGACAACATCTGCCGCACAATTATTTCTATATGTTTGTCGTTTACAGTAACACCCTGGAGCCTGTAAACCTGCTGAATCTCATTTACCAGGAATTCCTGAACTTCTTTCGAACCCTTTACCTTGAGTATATCATGCGGGTCAATAGCACCATCGGTGAGCGGTTCTCCGGCTCCGACCTTATCACCCTCGTAAATCAGAAGGTGACGCCCTGTAGGGATGATGTATTCCTTTGACATCCCTGATTGTTCATTTACTATGTTTACCTTTGGCGTACCCTTCAGGGTAAGGCTCACCTTGACCGTACCGTCAATTTCAGAAATGACAGCCGCATTTTTAGGATGCCTTGCCTCAAATAATTCCAACACTCTCGGTAAACCGCCTGTAATATCCTTTGTTTTCACAACTTCCTGCGGAATTTTCGCCAGGATATCCCCTACCTGCACCTTATCACCGTTATTGACAGCAAGAGTTGTGTCGATTGGAAGAGGGTAGGTGGCCACTCGCTTGCCATTTTTTGTAACCATCATCTGCGGATGAAGTTTTTCACCCCTGTATTCTACGATTGTATTTTCTATAAGACCAGTAGCTTTGCTTTTCTCTTTATGAATTGTTTTTCCGTCAATAATATCTTCAAATTCAACCTTACCTTCATATTCGGAAATAATGGGCAGCGCGTACTGGTCCCATTCCGCGATAAGATCATTCTTTTTTACCTTATCCCCGTCCTCTATTTTCATTCTTGAACCAAAGGGGAGCTTGTATACATTTCGTTTTTTTGAGCCTATTTCAGATAGCACCATTTCGCTGTTTCTAGTAAGGACCACAAAGAATCCTTCTCTGTTTTTTACAGCTTTTAAGTTGTAAAATTTGACTATCGAATCATGTTCCGAGAATATCTGGGATTTCCTTACAACACGGCTTGCCGTTCCGCCGATGTGGAACGTCCTTAATGTAAGCTGGGTCCCTGGTTCTCCAATGGACTGCGCCGCAATGATACCCGAAGCTTCGCCCACTTCGACAAATTTGCCGGTGGCAAGATTTATGCCGTAACATTTCGCACAAATACCCTTCTTTGCCTCGCATGTAAGAACTGAGCGAATTCTTAATTGTTCAATTCCTGCCTGAACAATCTTCTTGGCCTGTTCAAAATTAATTACTTCACCTTCTTTTACAATGGTTTCTTCCTTTGGCTCACCACTTTGGGTGTCAGTAACTATCCAAGTAACGTTATCCAGAGCAACCCTTCCGACTATTCTTTCTTCGAGCGGTTCTATTAATTCTTCTCCGCTTTGAAGGGCGCCTATTTTCACGCCGTTAATCGTGCCGCAATCATCCATTGTTACAACTACGTTGTGCGCTACATCAACTAATTTTCTTGTCAGGTATCCGGCATCCGCGGTCTTTAAGGCGGTGTCTGCAAGACCCTTTCTGCCTCCGTGAGTGGAAATAAAGTACTCTAGAACAGATAATCCTTCACGAAAATTGGAAATAACGGGCGATTCGATAATTTCACCGACCTGCCCAGTAATTTTCTTCTGCGGTTTAGCCATCAAGCCTCTCATACCGGCAAGCTGCCTTACCTGCTGCCTGTTGCCCCTGGCGCCCGAATCAGCCATCATCTGGACAGAATTGAATCTGGGCCTGTTTGAGTCATATGGCCTGTCGCTTTCTTTTTTCATATTATCAAACATCATATTGGCAATTTCGTCTGTTACATGCATCCAGCGGTCAATGACTTTGTTATATCTTTCAGTTTCAGTTATCAAACCCATTCGTGCTTCTTTTTCAATTTTTTCAATCAGCTTTTTTGTATTATCAATTATCTCTTGTTTTTCCTTAGGGACTATAAGGTCAGAAATATTAATTGAAACACCTGAAATAGTGGCGTATTTATATCCCATTTTCTTTAAATCGTCAAGAAAAACTACAGTCCTATGATGACCCAATGTCCTGTAACATAGCTCAACAAGAGTGCCAAGTTCTTTTTTGTTTATTATCTTATTCACGTATCTCATTGATTCCGGCATAACTTCGTTGAAAATGACCCTGCCGCAAGTTGTGTAATTTGTCCACGTTGAAACATCCCTGCAACCTTTTACGTTTTCTTCGTTGATCTTACTTATCCCGTACACTTTTATTTTCGCGTGTAAATTTATTAAACCTCTCTGGTATGCGGATATTACGTCATTAACGCCTGCGAAAATCGAACCTTCTCCTTTTTCCCCATTTTTCACGGATGTAAGGTACGCTAAACCCAGAACCATATCCTGGCTGGCTACAGCTA
>MGVM01000163.1:0-147 GCA_001800495.1 Elusimicrobia bacterium RIFOXYB2_FULL_48_7 | reverse complement strand
AAAATCCTTGCCTCGAGCTGGGCTTCCGGGGAAAGAGGCACGTGAACAGCCATCTGGTCTCCATCAAAATCAGCATTGAAGGCCGCGCACGTCAAAGGATGCAGATTAATCGCCTTCCCTTCTACGAGAACCGGTTCAAACGCCTGA
>MGVM01000162.1 GCA_001800495.1 Elusimicrobia bacterium RIFOXYB2_FULL_48_7 | reverse complement strand
TCACGTCCGGCGACCGCCTTTATGACGCCGGGTATGACGCGCAAGGTGAAGGAAAATTCTATTCGTGGATCGCGGGGCTGGCCTGGAAGTACAACAAAAACATCCGGCTAAAATTAATGCATGAAAATACAACCAGGGAAGGCCTTTACAGGGACACAAAGGGCGTTTTCCTGGTAGATATCAAGTTCCCTCCAAAATAAAATGTTATCAATACTCCTGAACATATCGTTTGTATTCACCCTCGTGATAATTCTTCTTATTTTAATTCTGGTTGGCATAAAGGCCGTGAATATACTCTGGCGTGCAAATAAAAAACACGCCCAGGCATGGATCGCCCCTTTACTGGAAAATTATATAGCCAACGCGGACGCGCCCGTTCCCGCGGCTTTACAGTCCCGCGGATGGCCTTTATCTACAATAGTGCAGTACAGCGTGATTTACAGGAGTTTCGGGAAAAAAGGGAAGGAATTAGGCCGCATAGCGCAGGCATATGAAGCTCTCGGGTTTATTGACGCTGACCTCAAAAGGCTGAAAAGCCCGTTCTGGTGGGTGCGCGCCGAGGGAGCCCGGTGCCTCGGCCAGATGAAAAGCCACAGGACAAAACCCGCTCTCCTGGAAGGCCTTAATGACCCCGTAAAGGAAGTGCGGATGATCTGCGCGTGGTCGCTGGGCAGGTCCGGCGAAACAGACGTCATCCTGCCGATCATGGAGACGCTTGTAAAAGTTTCAGGCCTTGCGGGAATGAGGCTCTCCTCCACCGTGTTTGAACTCGGGAAAAAAGCCATTGATCCGCTTGTTCAGATACTCGACAACAAGGATCCCGCGGTGCGGACGCTCGCGATACACCTGCTTGCTGAAGTCGGCGGGCATTCAACCGCAAAACACATAACCAGGAAGACGGCAAAAGATGAACACAAAGAAGTAAGGATAGCCGCGTATAAAGCCCTGGGAACCCTTGAAGAACCATCGGCTGAAACCGTTTTTTCCGAGGGGTTGAAAGACGATGCCTGGGAAGTGCGCGCCCAATCTGCGCGCGGGCTGGGTATGATCGGCTCGGATATCTCTTCCGGGCTGCTGAAGAAAGCGCTTGAAGACACAAACTGGTGGGTTCGCAGGAACGCGGGCGAAGCCCTCACAAAACTAGGTCAAAAAGGCAAAAAAATGCTAGTACTGGTACAAAAAACAGGCGCAAGCGCGGAAGCAAGGAATGCCGCGGCGCAATGGATGGATACCCTTGAACAGCTTGGCTAATATAATCAGCTATTTTTTCATAGTGTATATCATGCTTATCAGCATGTATACCCTGCTTATTTTCTGCCTTTCCTTTGTCGGCCTTTTACAGCACCGGCTGAAGGAAAAATTCGCTACCCCTCTTGAAATCAGAAAAGCAAAAATAACCCCGCCCGTTTCCATTCTGGTGCCCGCGCACAACGAGGAAAAATCCATCGCGGCGAGCATAAAATCACTACTGAACCTTGAGTACGGCGAGTTCGAGGTAGTGGTTATCAACGACGGAAGCAAGGACAAAACGCTGGACGTAATGAAGGAAGAGTTCCAGCTGAGAGAAATCAGGCAGGACTCAAACCACCAGATCCCCACACAGAAAGTCAACGCGGTTTACCGTTCCAGGACGTGCAAAAATCTCATTGTAATAGATAAACAGAACGGCGGCAAGGCGGACTCGCTCAACACGGGCATAAACATCTGCTCTTACCCGCTTTTCTGCTGTATAGACGCGGACTCCATCCTGGAAAAACATTCGCTTCTCAGGATCGCCTACCCCTACATGGAAGCGTACAGTACCGTCGTGGCGACAGGCGGGCTTGTGCGGGCGCTCAACGGCTGCACTGTAAAGGACGGCCAGGTGCAAACCGTCAAACTCTCAAAAAAATTGATCGTGAATTTCCAGGTGCTTGAATATTTCCGTTCCTTCCTTTCAGGCAGAATGGGCTTCAGCGCGCTGAATTGCCTGCTGATAATTTCCGGGGCCTTCGGCCTTTTCAAGAAACAGGTTGTGATAGAGGCCGGCGGCTACCGGCACGATACCGTGGGAGAGGACATGGAACTTGTTGTCCGCCTGCACCACATGCTGAGAAAGCAGAAGAAAAACTATTCCATACAGTTCATCCCGGACCCCGTATGCTGGACGGAAGCACCGGAAGACATCGGCACCCTTGGCAGGCAGCGCAACAGGTGGCAGAGAGGGCTTGGGGACAGTTTATTGTTCCATATTGAAATGCTCGGGAACCCCAGATACGGTACCGTAGGAATGGTATCCATGCCTTACTTTTTCTTCATAGAATTCATAAGCCCCATAGTCGAATACGTGGGTTACGCGTTTTTTATTCTTGGCATCGCATTCGGGACTGTCGACGTCCGCGCGGGTTTGCTGTTTTTTTTCCTGACGGTCATCCTGGGCGTTCTCATGTCGCTTATCTCATTGCTGATGGAAGAGATAACCTTCGACCGCTACAACAGAATTCGCGACCTCCTCCGCCTCATCGCCGCGGCCGTGATAGAGAACTTCGGTTACCGCCAGTACATCACCTTTGTGCGCACGAAAGGGCTCTACGATTACATCAGGGGAAATAAATCCTGGGGAGTGATGAAGCGGGCGGGGATCAGCTGAACAGGCCTGAATTTTCTTGCAAAGACTGCCATAAAAAAGTAGAATAAAGGCCGCGAAACGAAGTGTAGCGGAGAGATGGGTGAGCGGTTGAAACCGTTGGTCTTGAAAACCAATTCAGGGTTTACTCTGACGGGGGTTCGAATCCCTCTCTCTCCGATTCTTTCTTCAAAGTGTTTTCTCCGTCGATATAACAATATTATTAGTTGTAATTTTATTGTTTGAGACCAATTTGGGACCAACCTACAACACCTGCTTTTCCGTCTACACTGGGTTCGAGAGAACCCTTCGAAGCCTCTCTAAAGCTAAAGTACAAACAGATTTAAGCAAATTGATTTATACTTTTTCTTTTAGTAAAATCGACATATCATGAAATACAAGGAATCCGAAACCGTCGAACTCAAGAAATCCACTTCCGAATTAAAAGAAGCAATCATATCGATCGCCGCAATTCTCAACAAACATCAAAAAGGCGAATTGTATTTTGGAATTAGGGATAATGGAGACATCGTCGGACAAGATATCAGCGATAAAACCCTCAGAGATATTTCAAAAACAATCTCTGACAGCATAGAACCCCGAGTATTCCCTACTATAACTCAGAAAAGAATAAACAGCAAATCTTGCATCTATTTAAAATTTGAAGGTTCAGAATTGCCTTATATGGCCTATGGCAGAGCATATATGAGGGTAGGTACGGAAAACAAGCAACTAACTTCGAAGGAATTAGGAAAGCTTTTTTTGAAAAAGCACGAAATCTATTGGGAAAATGATATTTCTGACAAAACTTTAAAAGACATCAATATTCCCACATTAAAAGCTTTTATTAAAAAAGCAAATAAAGCAAAACGTATTGATTTTAAATATACCAACGTCAAAGAAACTATAAATAAATTACACCTCTTAAAAGGTAACAGGCTATTAAAAGCAGCCGAAGTTTTGTTTTGTAACAATAATTCTCTTGAAATTCAAGTTGCGGTTTTTGCAGGAACCGATAAATTGACGTTTCTTGACATAAATGTTCTTAAAGGAAATATTTTCTCACTGATAGAACAGTCAGAATCCTATATAAAAGAACATATGAACTGGAGGGCTGAACTCACTCCAACCGGAAGAGAAGAAATACCTGAAGTGCCTCTAAGAGCAATTACAGAAGCTATCGTAAATTCTTTATGTCACAGGGATTACACAAATCCTAAGGGAAATGAAATAGCTTTCTTTAAGGACAGAATTGAAATATATGATACCGGCCAATTTCCTGAAGATTATTCCCCGGAAGATTTCATAAAAAGGCGGGAGAAATCAATTTTGAGAAACCCCCTTATTGCTAACACTCTCTATTTCAGTAAAGACATAGAAAAATGGGGTTCCGGCTTAAAACGAATATATGAAGCCTGCCAGGAAGCAAAAGTGGAAGTTGAATTCCAGAAACTAAAAAGTGGCTTTTTGGTTGTATTTTATAGAAAAGGGGCTAAACCTGACTCTGATAAGGTCACGATAAATGCCCCTGTAAATGCCCCTGTAAATGCCCCTGTAAAATTAACCAAAATACAAAATAAAATAATACAAATAGTAAGTTCGGACAAATCTATTACTTATGACCTTTTATCTTTAAAGCTAAAAAAAGACAGGGCAACGATAAAAAGGAACATAAGGACACTAAAAGATGCTGGTAGATTAAAACGAATCGGTTCTGATAAAAAAGGTTATTGGGAAGTTGTCTAACTGTTTTTTAAAATAGGTATTTTTTTTCTACTGCCGCTGAATTTATTTGATTACGCTGATCTTGCCGGTTTTCTTTGATCCGTTATCGTTCTTGATGACATAAATGTATGTGCCGCTGGCGACCCTGTCGCCGGAATTGTTCCTGGCATCCCACGCCGAACTACCGTCCCCGTCGGTTTCTTCTATTGTTCTCACAGCTTCTCCGTTTAGCGTATAGATCTTTATGACCGCCTGCGAGGTAAGGTTTTCAAAGGTAACACCCGCAGAACTGCACGGGTTAGGGTACACCTTAACTGATTGCAGGTCCCCGGCCGGCGTGAACTGCACCAATGCGAACTTCGAGAGATGGCTTGTCCTTCCCACGGCATAATTCTGGCCCGGATGGCATTCGGTCGGAAGCGGTATCCATCTCATCAAGGCGCTGTCATACCTGCACACCACCAGTTTTGATTCGTTGAAACCGGCTACGTCAATATCCCTGTAGTACAGGGTTATTGTTATTTCACCGGACGGCTGCAGGCCCTTATCCGTCCTGATCTCAACCCCTACATTCACGGTTCTCGCTGACGCATTATTGGCAGTAGGAATTGAAAGCGTGGAGACATGGACAACCACGGCCTCTGAAAAAACGCCGGCAGGAACCAGTACCGTTATCTGCCCCGTTTCCGGTGATATGGCCATTGTTTTTTCCTCGCCTGGATTCACCGTCTTGGTATCCGTAAGAGTGCTTGGCGCGTAAACGGTAGGCCCCGCAGCAAGGGAAGCCGGGCTGCCGGAGGCGCTCGCGCTGAACACATCGTACGCGGCGAAATAATAGGTGTAATCCGTTCCTATTTCGAGCGTAGTTGGATATGAACAAATCACGCCGGCTGAATAACTGCCTGTGGCACAAGTCATCGCAAACGGGCTTCCCGTGATTGCCGCGCCGCCCTTCAGGATATAAACCTTCGGGTAGCCGGAAGCGGGCGCGTCATTGTCAGCATCGGTGTATTTAACGCGGTAGACAAAGGTCGTAGTAGCCGTACCGACTTCAGGGTCAAGCCCGTCAGTGGTATAATTCGGATCTGCTGTCCAGGAAAGAGCAGGCGGATTGTTCACGTCAGGTGCGTCTGTTGACGAACCCGGTAATCCGGATGCGGAGGCGCCGCTGGCATCCTGCGCTTCGAAATAATACGAATAGGCCGTGCTGCCACCGGAAAGCGTTCCGGAATACGAATAAATTGCGCCGGTATTGTTATTCCCCGAAACGTAAGCCATCGCAAATGGGCTGCCCGCGATTGCCGCGCCGTTTTTCCTTATGTGTACTTTCGGATAACCGGCTCCCGGCGCCTCGTTGTCGGCATCTGTATAGGTAACGCGGTAAATAAACGCGGTTGCGGATGTTCCCACCTCGGGATTCAGCCCGTCGGAAACGTAATTTGTTTCACCGGTCCATGACACCACGGGAGCGTTATTGGCCAC
>MGVM01000161.1 GCA_001800495.1 Elusimicrobia bacterium RIFOXYB2_FULL_48_7 | reverse complement strand
ATGGTCGCGCCGTCGTTGCACGTCATTTTCTGGGCTACCCCGTACAGTGTCCAGGTAAAACCGCCAAGGATTATAATAATGTTTCCCAGAAAATATTGCGAAGAAAACAAACTGCCCGCGCTCTGCGCGTCCTGCCCGCCAAGGCAGACAAAAACCATCCCTGCCAGGGTGGCTGCGAAGCCTATCACCCTGTAAATGCCTGCGTTTTCCTTCAGCCAGATCCAGCCGAACACGCCCATGGCTATCATGTGCGTGGCGTTGGCGAGCAAACTTGCCGCCGTAGCGGTAGTGTATTTCAGCCCCAGGTTGAAAAACAGGAAATCAAGGCCCAGCCCGAGCCCGCCCAATAGGGTCCACTTTGACCTGAAACTGACCTTCAGCTTTTTTGTCCGGAAATACTGCACCGCCAGCAATACCAGCGCGGCAATGGAAAACCTGAAAAAAGCCAGCGTGTAGATGTCTATGGAATTGTCTTTAAGGAGGATTTTTATGCAAACAGAAATCAGCGCGAAAAGGAAAAAGGTGACAAGGAGGTAAATTATGCCCATTACAATTTATACGCTTTTTTTGCCAGGCGGTAAGCGGTGTCTTTTATCATTTCTTCCGCATCGTGAAGCGTTATGATATGCCTTGCGGCAAGGCCGGCTATCCAGTTCGCATCTACCCTGCGGGAAAGGTCATGCCTGGCGGGAATAGAGAGGAAAGCGCGGGTGTCGTCCACGAAACCCGTGGTATTGTTAAGCCCCGCGGTTTCGGTGATTTGCCGGCGGTATCTTTCCATGCCGTTTATGCTGTCGTGGAACCACCATGCCGGGCCGACCTTCATGGCAGGATAGTGGCCGGCAAGAGGAGCAAGCTCCCGCGAGTAGTTTGTCTCGTCCAGGGTGAAAACGATAAGCGCCAGTTCCCGGTTGTTCCCGTATTTATTGAGCAGGGGTTTCAGGTTTTTCGTGAATTCAATGGGGATAGGGATATCATGGCCCTTGTCAGCGCCGAATTTCCCGAAGAGTTCCGCGTTGTGGTTCCTGAAAACGCCAACGTGCAGCTGCATCACCAGCCCGTCTTCAATGCTCAGGCGCGCCATTTCCATTATCATGAAAGCGGTAAACCTGGTACAGTCTTCCGGGTTTGATTTGCCGGAAAGCGCCCTGCTGAAAATACCCTCCGCTTCGTTTTTGGATAGTTCCTCCGTATAGGGCGCCTGCGCCGCAATGTCAGTGGCTGTTGCGCCAGCGGATTTAAAATATTCCCTTCTTACTTTTATGGCCCTGATGAAGGTTTCATAATCGTGTATATCTGTCGCTGAAACCTCGCTTAAATGTTCAATAGTCTTGCGCCAGTTTTTCTGGCTGATGTCCAGGATGGAGTCCGGCCTGAAGGTCGGGATAATCTTTCCGCTCCAGGCGCTTTTTTTAATTAACTTGTGGCATTCAAGCGTGTCAGTGGCGGCATCGGTGGTGGCAAGTACTTCTATTTTGAATTTCTCGAAGAGAGCCCGCGGGGAAAATCCGGGGCTTTTAAGCTTTTTGTCTATTTCGTCATAAATTTCAGCGGCGGTTTCTCCTGAAAGCCGGTATTTGATGCCGAAGACCTCCGAGAGTTCATACTCAAACCAGGCGCCTGTAGGTGTGCCTCGGAAAAGGTGGAAGTTGTCGGCGAAAATTCTCCAGATTCTCTCCGGGCTGGTTTGCGTTTTTCCGCCGTCAACCCGGGGTATGCCGAGCGATTCCAGGGGTATGCCCTGGGAATACAGCATCCTGAAGAGATAATGGTCAGGGATTATGAAAAGTTCCGTTGGGTTCCCGAATGAATATCCGGGAGTTGAAAACAACTGCGGGTTCACGTGCCCGTGAGGCGAGACTATGGGCAGGTTTTTCACCGACGCATAGAGCCGGCGGGCAATTTTCCTCGTCGCAGGGTCAGGGCTGAAAAACCTGTCCGGGTGAAGCGTTAATTTTTCTCTTTTTGATTTCATTAAGATTATGATTGCGCCCCGCTAAATTCAGCGGGGATTGGGTTCCTTATTCATACCCCATGTTGCTCGCTTGGAAGAGCATGGGGTAATTCAACTATTTGCCTATTAATTTCTTTGCTATATCTACAGCCGAAGCCGCGTCCGCCGCGTAGCCGTCCGCGCCGATCTCATCCGCGTACGACTGCGTTATCGGGGCGCCGCCGATGATCACTTTCACGCTGTCCTTCAGCCCAGCCGCTTTTATGGCGTCGATCGTGGACTTCATGGCCGGCATGGTCGTGGTCAAAAGAGCTGATAACCCGAGCACGGCCGGTTTTTTCTCTTTGATTATTTCTATGAATTTCTCCGGCGGAGCGTCTATCCCGACATCCACCACGTCATAACCCGCGCCTTCCATCATCATGGCTACCAGGTTCTTTCCTATATCATGAAGGTCGCCCTTCACTGTTCCGATAGCAAATACCGTCGCCGCCTTTGAACCCGCTTTCGCAAGCAGGGGCTTGAGTATAGCCATTCCCGCGTGCATCGCGCGCGCCGCGATTAGAACTTCCGGGATATAAAACTCGTTCGCTTTGAACTTCGTGCCCACCACGTTCATTCCCGCGATAAGCCCTTCGCTTAAAATCTGCTGGGCCGGCACGCCTTCGTTCACTGCCGCCTGCACCATCTCTTTTACTTTCGGCGCCTGTCCTTTAATCAGGCATTCCGCAATACCCTTTAAATCAGCCATCTTGCCCTCCCCTTTGAAACGATTTACGTATTTTAACGGATTGAATCCACTGGTTCATTATACAAAAAAACCATGTCAAACTTAATCCCTGCGCAAATCAATGTACCAATCCCCGTAATTTGACTATTATGAAAGCTGCCGCGAGCATAAGCAGGCAGGGCAACAACAGGATTTTATAAACATCTTTCCAGCTTGCCTTGAAGTATTCCTTTGTCAGCACCAGGCACACGTGGATTGGCGAAAGCATCACTCCCATGAACCCGGACACATACGCCCAGGTCATCAGGTTATGGTCTGCCGACAGGTAGTTCAAGAGCAAGGGAAACGAAATACCCACGAATGCCTGCGTGATGCCCGTGATAAAACCGGTCACGAAGGGAAGCAGGAATAAAAGCAGCAGCATGGGAATTTTCCATTCCACGAATTCCCCCGACATCACTTCCACGATGCCGGTTTTCTGCATCACGGCCTTGAAAGCCATAATGCCTATGACTATGCTCACGATGTTTATATTGAAGCTTTTTTTTAATATCTCCCATAACCGGAGAGGCCTGAGCTTGTACGCAGCCGCCATGTAAACCAGCGACGCGGAGAGCGCGGCTGGCAGGTAAACCTTGAACGCAAGCGCAAGAGCCAGCACCAGCAGGAGGGGCATAAGCGCTATGAAAAGCTTCCGGCCCCCGTTTCTTTCAACCGGTTCACCCGCGGGGCACTCGGCCGGCTTCATCCCCATCATGCCGAACAGGAAGCCCAGGGCGATGGCCGACAGGGTCATAGGGATATTCAGCGCGAAAACGCTCCCATAGGAAATGCCCAGCAAACCGGCCGTAATTACAACACCCGGATAAGTGGGAATGGTGTATTCCCAAAGGTGCCTGAACCAGTAGTTCTGGAAAGTCTGTTTCGCCGGGGAAACATTCCTGGTGTGGATTGAATCCTTCACGAGAGGGGCGGAAATCATGGCTCCGCCCATTATCGGTATGAGCCCGATGATCGCAGGAGGAAGTATAAGCGCGATTGGGGAATTTTTCAGGACGCAATTCAGGTTTTTTGTCAGCGCGGCAGTGCTTCCCGTGGCGCTCCACGTCTCTATGAAATAATATATTAGGAGCATAGTAACAAGCAGGTCAATGGTTTCCGGGCTGTAAAATGAAGCGGCGGTATATTTAAGCGCATCATGCCAGCGTACTGTCAGGACCCCAAGGGCGAAACTGCCGATAAGCAGGCCCAGGCCAAGGTCTTTTTTGGCTTTAATCCAGACAAGCAGGAAAACCAGTATGCAGGTGATCTTTAGAGTTGCCAATTAATAAGGGAAGCCCTTTGCCATTTTCGCTTTTGAAAGCTCCACTACCATCTTAGCTATTTTTTCGGAGACCAGGCTGATGTAACGCTGGCCTTTCTGCCTTGTTGACTTGCGGGGATCGCCGTAACCTGTGTTCTTTGTATAGGATTTCCACGGGCGCACGTAGAAGCACCAGCCCTCTTCGAAGGATTTGACTTTGGGCCTGCGGACTGCGCCGTCATCGGCGTTTTTCATGTTTACGGTTTCGGGGAATATATCAAGCAGCATGCTGGTCTCTTTTTCATCGGCATGTTCGCCGGGCCGCTCAAAAATGCCGGCTTCAAGCTTTATTCCGGCATCCCACCAGTTCAGGACGGTCACAAAAACCTTTGTTTTGGTGTAGAGCTCCCTAAGGAAACCGCGCATCTGGTTGCCGCCGTGGCCATTCAAAATGACAAGCTTATAAATACCGTGTTTTTCAAGCGATTTGGTAATATCCGTGATCACCGCATCAAGCGTTGAGGGTTG
Source organism: Elusimicrobia bacterium RIFOXYB2_FULL_48_7 (assembly GCA_001800495.1). Classification (GTDB taxonomy): domain Bacteria; phylum Elusimicrobiota; class Endomicrobiia; order CG1-02-37-114; family XYA2-FULL-39-19; genus OXYB2-FULL-48-7. The sequence goes on along the minus strand of MGVM01000161.1, from coordinate 1,649 downwards.
CATGCTGATAGTCATGGGGAATTCCAGCAGGTTCGTGTTGACTGCATAAGGCATGGGTGGAAGCTGTATAACTTTCGCGCCTTTTTTTGAAGCTATCTCGCATACTTTCCGGGCAAGGGCATCGGCAATATAAAAATCCGTGCCGTAGGGCAGGTGCATATTGTGCGGTTCAGTGGAACCCAATGGCAGTATAGCCACGTTGTATTTGTTTTTTCTGATTTCCTTAAGCGCTTTTTCGTGTAATTGAAATTTATTCATCTGACCCCCGGAAAATATTGAAGAATTACTTCTATGATTCCTTTCCTGAAAAGCATAACGCCTATGGCTGCCAGGAACAGCCCCGATACCTTGGAAAACACTTCAATGCCGGTTTCACCGATAATTCTCTTAAGCAGTTCCGCGTAAAACAGCAGAATCCCGGCAATTATAATATTCGCGAGAAACGATACCAGAACAATTGATATACCGTACAGGTCCACGAGGATTATAAGAGTAGTCAGCGCGCCTGGCCCCGCTATAAGGGGGGTGGCCAGGGGAACAGCGGCGAAATACTTCGAGGCATTGACCTGCTCCGTTTCGGTTTTCCCAACCAGGGCGTTGATGGAAAAAATAAAAAGCAGGGCTCCACCCGCGATCATAAAGTCAGCGGTAGTAATACCCATGAACTTGAATAGAACTTTGCCCACAAAAATGAATATCACGCCCAGCACAAAAGCCACAGAGATCGACATAACTATGATGTTGCGTATCCTGTTTTTTTCAAACCCCTTGGTAACACCCAGGAATATAGGTATGGTGGACAAGATATCTATCGCCACGAAAACCGGCACAAAAGTAAGAAGGAAAACCTTAATAAAATCAGTAAAATTCATGGGCATATTTTAGCATTTTTATAGCGGCTTACACAATCAAACGTGTAAAGAACCTGCTCACCGGATGATTGCCAGCTTTTTGACCACTCTAATGTTGCTCTCCCCTTGCTTTCTTGCGTTAATGTAATAAATATACACCCCGCTTGCCACACCTGCTGACTGCCACTTGTATTCATAAGCATACCGGTTGTTTATAACACCCGGAGCGCCGGTAACCACATCGCTATGCACAAGCTCAGCGGCAACATTGTAAATATTTATCTCGACTGAGTCAGCTACACCGACCTCAACGTGTAACGTCGGGTCATAACTGCCTTTTGCCGGGTTCGGGTATGCGTATACGTCACCAAGCTTGAATGTCGGGTCTGGGCCAGAAACTCCTCTTCGATTAGAGAACATTCCCACCCCGCCGATGTAATCAACCCAGGTTGTCGCTCCGTTTGATAGCTCTGAACAATTATTTGTTTCGTCAACTGCCCAAATCCTGAGATAATAAGTCGCCTCAATAATCAGGCCCGGGATAGTAAACGCCTGTTTTTCAAGCGCCGGGCAGTTCGTAGAAATTATTATTTGCGCGTTCTGGCTGGCCCAAACTACAGGAATTGTGGAATACTGGATTTTGAACTTACTGCCCTGTATCAACGAGCCTGTAGTACCGTCATTGCCGGGTGAAGTCCAAGAAAGGACAATTTTTCCATAGGTGTCCGTTTCAGTATACGCGCATAAGTCTGTTATCGCCGCCGGGGCTATGTAATCCGTCATCTCGTCCGCGCCGAT
>MGVM01000160.1 GCA_001800495.1 Elusimicrobia bacterium RIFOXYB2_FULL_48_7 | reverse complement strand
GCTATGACATTATCGCCGATTTTAAGGTTGTCAATGGCGCCAGACTGCCCGGAGAATATCACATGTTTCCCGAGTTTTGTGCTGCCGGCAATGGTAACGTGGGCCAGCAGCAGCGAATTTTCGCCAATCGTGACATTGTGCGCCACGTGGACCTGGTTATCGATCTTGGTGCCCTTGCCGATCACTGTCCTGTCCACGGTTGCCCTGTCAATTGTGGAGTTTGAGCCGATTTCCACGTCGTCTTCAAGAATGACCTTGCCCACCTGGGGAATCTTGTGGTACTTCTCGCCCACGGGGACATAGCCGAACCCGTCGCTTCCTACGACAGCCCCGCAGTGTATTATGACATTATTGCCTATTTCGGTGTCTTCCCTGACGCAGGTGTTAGGGTAGAAATAACAGCTCTTTCCAATCGTTGTCCTGTTTCCGATATACACACTCGAAGTTATTATAGTCCTGTCGCCTATGGAAACATTATCACCGATAACTGAATAAGGCCCTATGGAAACGTCCTTGCCCAGTTTTACCTTTACGCCAACTACTGCGGTTTTGTGCACACCCTTGTGATGTGTTTCTTTTTCTGAATAGATTATTTCGAGTATTTTTGTGAATGACAAGTAGGGATTGTCAGTTTCAATTACCGTGGCGTTGAGTCCTATGGTACCCCTTGGCGCGATTATTACGGATGCCTTGGAAGCCCGGGCTTTTTCCAGGAAGGCCTTGTCTTTCATGAAAGCAAGCTGGCCGGCAACTGCGGTTTCAATGTCGCCCGCGCCAGTAATGACAGCGGAATCATTGCCTTTGAGCGTGCCGGAAACCAGTTTTGCTATTTCTTTTGCGGTGATTTTCAAGATGAGCCTCCGGGGAGGGGGAAGGGCCTACGGGTATTAAAGATATTTTTCGGTTTCGGTAACAAGTTCCTGCATTAATTTCTTGACAGAGGTGATTTCGGTGCACCTGTAAGCGTTCTGTCCCACGAAAACAAACCCGTCTTTCAGGTTTCCGTTAACGGCATTGATCAGCACTTTAGCGATGCAGTAAGGCACCTGCATCGGAATGCAGGTTTTCAGGCAGCGGTAAGGGCATTCGAATTTTACCTTCCCGCCCATGACGACGTTCTTCACAAATTCGTTTCTTATTACCCTGCCCGGCATTTGAACCGGGCTGCGTATAATCGTGATGTCTTCTTCTTTTGCGTCCAGGTAGGCCTGTTTGAATTCCTGTGCCGCGTCGCATTCATCGGTACAGACAAACCTTGTTGCCATTTGGACGCCGCCGGCGCCGAGTTTCAGCATTTTCGCGATATCCTTGCCGTCAAAAATGCCGCCACCGGGTATTACAGGAATGTGCTTGTTGTATTTCTTGCCGATTTCATTCACTTCGTTGACAACTTCCGCGGTTATTTTTTCCAGCGGGAAATCCTGCGGGTTTTCAAGGTCCTTGAACGAAAAGCCAAGGTGGCCGCCCGCTAAAATCCCCTCAACTATAAAGGCATCCGGCAGCCGGGAGTAGCTTCTCTGCCATTTTTCGCAGATAACCCTGGCAGCCCTTGCCGAGGAAACGATTGGTGCGAGTTTTACGTTTGACCCTTTTGTCAGCGCGGGCAGGGAAAGTGGAAGTCCGGCGCCTGAAACGATTATGTCGGCACCGCCTTCAATAGCGCCTTCCACGAGTGTCACATAGTCAGTCAGAGCGACCATTATGTTCACGGCAATAATACCGCCGTTGGACAGTGATTTTGCCTTGATTATCTCGTCTTTCAGGGCTTTCTTGTTTAGTTCGGCAAATTCAGTTTTTTTGGAGTTTTCTATGGGGCCTATGCAGACGCTCGCGATAGTGCCAATCCCGCCTTCTTTTGCGACGGCGGCAGCCAACATGGCTTTTGAAACACGCACTCCCATGGCGCCCTGCACGATTGGGGCTGATGCTTTTAAATCACCGATAATTAATGGTGGTATTTTCATAAGTGTTATATTATACAAAGTTTCAAAACTTTATTCAATATATTCTTTCAGCGACTTGCTTCTTGAAGGGTGCCTGAGCTTTCTTATGGCTTTTGCCTCTATCTGGCGCACCCTTTCGCGGGTGACGCCGAAAATTTCGCCTACTTCCTCAAGCGTGCGGGGATAACCGCCGTCAATGCCGTGGCGGAGGGTCAGTATTTTTTCCTCGCGCTCCGAAAGGTTGGCAAGGACTTTCTTGATCTCTTCCCTGCGCATCGACTGGAATATGCTCTTTGAAGGGTGAGAACCTCTTTTGTCCTCGATGAAATCCTTCAATGAAGATTCTTCATCTTCATCCAGGGGAGTGTCCAGGGAAATAGGTTCCTGCACCATTCTTAAGATATGCTTAATCTTTGTTATCGAGACCCTCAGGGTTTTGGAATATTCTTCTATGGTGGGATCGCGGCCGTAGGCCTGCCTGTACCTCTTGGACATTTTGAGCATCTTGGAAATCAGTTCTTTCATGTGCACCGGGATCCTGATAGTCCTGGACTGGTCGGCTATGGCCCTGTTTATGGATTGCCTGATCCACCAGGTAGCGTAGGTGGAAAACTTGAAGCCGCGCTTATATTCGAATTTTTCAATGGCTTTCATGAGCCCCAGGCTGCCCTCCTGGATGAGGTCGGTAAGATCGAGCCCGCTTGATGTAGCGTATTTCTTTGCGACCGAAACCACGAGCCTCAGGTTGGCTTTTATGAGTTTGAGCTTATCCTCAAGGATAAGGCGCTCAAGTTCCCTGATCTTGATATATGTGTCAAAAAGCTGGGTGTTAGTGACCGGCAGGGATGTGCCGAAACTGTTGGTTTTCTTGACTACGTTCCTGAGGTTGATCATGCTTGATTCTGCGCCTGTGAAAGTGTAGCCGGTGGCCTGCCTGAAAGCGGCCGGGGTGATTTTTTTCTTTTCACACTTTTTATACAGCCTGAAAAAGTCCTGGTAGGGCATCTTGAACCTTTTCTCGTATTTTTTTATTTCAACTTCCCATTCCTTGGCATGCGAGGCGAATGTTTTTATCTTGTTGATAAGGCGCTTGATCTTGTCCTGGTTCAGGTTGAGGCTCACGATTTTTTCAATGATGTTCCTGCGCTCGCGGGCGATCTGGTTGTACAGGACAGTAGGTTTCTTGTGCTTGCGTACTTTTTTCTCGAGTTTCTGGATCTTTCTTTCGGTATTATTTATGTATTTGACGGTAGCTTTCATTTTCTGGCGCATGCGGCTCAATTGCGCTGAAGACTTGCGGCCCCTGGGCATAAGTTCTTTTGTCGTCATTTCATTCTGGTCAAGCAGGAGTTCCCAGTTGCGGATTTCCTTCAGCGTTATGGGAGAGCCCAGGACTATCATCTTGAGTTTCTTTTCGTTTTCCCTTGTGCTTCTGGCGAGGTTGACTTCCTCCTCGCGCTTCAGGAGGGGTTCCTTGCCCATTTCAGACAAGTAAAGCCTGACGGGGTTGGTAAGTTCTTCCTCGTTCCCGTAGGAGTAGGCCGGAGGCGCTTCCTGAAGAGGTTTCATGTTAGCTTCCGGGCTTGCCTTTTCTATTACCGGGATGCCCATGTTTTCCAGGATGCCGAAAAACTTATCCAGCTGCTCCGGAGAGATGGTGTCCTCGGGCATGGCGCGGTTAATCTCTTCGTAGGTGATATATTCGTTCTCTTTTGCCTGCTGTAATAGTTCCTTGAAAATATCTTTCATTTTTACTCCGTTTGCCGGCGCGCGGCTATCTGGCCGCGGACCCCTTCAGCATTTTAGTGAGTTCCTGGAATTCCTTTATTTTAACCGGGTCGGATTTTGTTTTTCCGTCCCACATGGGAATGACTTCCTTCTCCAGGTCCCGTCTTCTTTTCTCGTTCTGGTGGGTGTTGATATCCCTGAGAAGTGTTTCCATTTTCTGTTTAGGCGAGTCATACTTGCCGGTCTCAAAAGCGAGCTGGATGAACCACTTGGCCAGATCTTCATCAAGCATATCGGCTATTTTGGCGAAGGGCTCCTTGTCATTAAGCCTGGACAGAAAAGGGAAAACACCGCTGCATCTTTCATCCCCGAAAATGCCGGGGTCTACCATGCTTATGAGCTCCGGGTGCTGTATGCACAGGGAGATTATCTCTTCCTCGGCGCTCCTGATGCCTGTTACGGTCGGTTTGGCGGCCGCGGGTTCCTGCCTGCCTGTTCTTTTATGTACGGAAGCCTTGCGCATTTCAGAAATAATAAGGGTTTCATCGATCTCAAGTTTTTGTGAAAGGAATTTGACCATTTCATGCCTGAAAACCGGGTCCTTTACTTTAATGACGGTTTCAAGCGCGTTTTTCAGGAATATGGATTTTTTTTCTGGTTGCGAAATATCGTTTTTCATCGAGAATAAATGCGTTTTGAATTCCACGGGATTGACTCCGGTTTCGATAAGCCGGTCAAAGCTATCCCTGCCGTTCTTTATAAGGTATTCATCCGGGTCCATTTTTTCCGGTAGCGAGACTATCTTGGAGAAGATCTCGTTCTCAAGGCATAGTTCCCCGGCCCTCATCGCGGCTTCGCGGCCGCTGTCGTCCGAGTCAAAAATTAACAGCGCTGTCTCTATGAATCTTTTTATGAATTTCAGCTGGTCCTCGGTAAGGGAAGTCCCGAGGGGCGCTATGGCGTTGTCAACGCCGTGCTGGTGGCACATAAGTACGTCCATGTAACCTTCAAGGATCACGGTTTTTTTTGATTTGCTAATGCCGGATTTTGCCTGGAACAGCCCGTAAAGCGACCTGGATTTGCTGTAGACAAGGCTGTCAGGCGTGTTCAGGTATAAGGGCTGGACATCTGCTTTCAGCGTCCTGCCCCCGAAGGCAATTGTGTTGCCGGAAAAATCGTAGATGGGGAAAACTATCCTGTTGCGCATAAAGTCGTAGGGTTTTGAGTCGCGATCAGATATGGCGATCAGCCCGCTTTTCAGCAGGAGTTCCGTGCTGTGTTTTTTGGCGGCCTGCGCCAGAAGCGCGTTGCCTTCCGGGGCGTAGCCGAGCTGGAACTTTTCGATGGTTTGGGCGTTCATGCCGCGCTTTTCAAGGTATGCCCTCGCGTGGGCGGCTTTGTCCGAATCAACCAGGTGCTTGTGGTAAAAAGCCGTGGCCGAATTAAGTATCTCAAGCACAGCCCTCTTTTCAGCGGGCACCTGCTCGTCAATTTCCTTGATCACTATTCCGGCCCTGGTGGCGAGTTTCTTGATCGCTTCAGGATAGGAGATGTTTTCGTGGAGCATCAGGAACTTGAAAACATCGCCGCCAGCCTTGCAGCCAAAGCAGTGGAATATGTTTTTTGAGGGGCTTATGTAGAAAGAGGGGGACTTTTCCGAGTGAAAAGGGCACAGGGCCGTATAGTCCTTACCCACTCTTTTCAGGTTCGGCAGGTACTCGCCGATCAATTCGACGATATTGATGGAGTCCCTCAGGTTGTCTATTGTTTCTCTTGGGATTGGCATGTTTATCTTTTTATTCCCGTGATACGCGTGAAACCGGAACAGCCGTGAACCTCAAGTTTGCCGAGTTTTTTCTCGACTTCGTCAAGCAGAATGTTGAGCCCCAGGGTGTCGGAAGAAATATGCCCGGCTATCACAACGTTTATGTGAAACTTTTCGGCGTTCTTGCGATGGTCGTCCGACAGGTGCATACCGACTATAGTGCCCACGCCGGCGATAGCGAGCTTCTCAAAGCACTCTATGGAGCCCTCCGTGCCGCCGGTCATGTCGACAAAGATCTTGCCGGCGCGCCTGTCCTTGGAACCGCTGAAAATTACCGGCCCGCAGTTGTTTATTGCGGCGTTTTTGTATTCCGGTATATCTTTCAGCAGTTTTATCACGTCGTTAATGGTGTCCGGTTTTTTCTCGTCAAAAAGTTTCTGCAGGTAATCCGTCACGCAGTTGTCGGCAGGCGTGTGCGCGTTCA
>MGVM01000159.1:4707-5929 GCA_001800495.1 Elusimicrobia bacterium RIFOXYB2_FULL_48_7 | reverse complement strand
GCGTCAGGATGATGAGTTTTTGGTATTCGGCCAGCGCTAGGGCTAGTTTGGATTCCTTATCAGTCGGATTGTCTTTAATCTTATCAGACCATTCGCGGTAGGCGCGGGCGATTTCAATATTGTGGAACGGGTTAAAAGGATTAGCCTTGATGGCGTCGCGCAGTGTCTCGATGGCTTTATTATAATCACCGCTGCTTTTGTAGGCACGGGCCAGGCAGGCGTAATAATAATCCGTCCGGGGAGACAACTTAATACTTTCCTGAAAACTGGCGATGCCTTCAGTCCAGCGCTGTCCTTTTTCGTGATTCTCGCCTTCCCGACAATAGCTATCCGCGTAGTCTTCGTTTAGATTGGTATACTCAATCGCCATATAAGACAGAATTATTAATATGAACATGGTTAATACGGTGGTAAATGAGGTTTTATTTGTCCCGCTTGGGGCGGGGACGGAGTTTATCCCGCTTTGGCGAGACTGCCACTCCGCCGGCAGAGTTGGGGTTGATTCTCTGATAAAAACCGAGATGATTAAAATGGTTATACCTATAAAGATATAGGCGTAGGTGATGAAGGCTGTAGGGAATATGGTTAAATCACCTAATAGGGCAATCAGGATAAAATGGAATATGCCCCACCAGATAATCATAGTTATTAGGTAAGTGATGGTCTCTATGACCCGGGAGGAGCGGATGGCGGCAAAGATTAGATAGAGTGTTGAGACGACGCCAAGGGATAATAGGATAACGTAAAAATCCTGAGGAATTCCTTCAAGGATGAATTTACGCTTGAGCAGTGCTAATGAGAAACAGGCAATCAGCAGTCCGCTGAGCAGCCCGTAAATGAGAGATAGTTTAAGTCGGGTTTTTTTGGCATTATCCTCGATGGCTGGGGCCGTGGTTTTGGACTGAGGCTCGGGTAGGGCATTGATGATAAAAAGTATGATGGCCATATAGACCCAGAAATAGAGACGGGTTGATGTGACGCCCATACCAAACTGGAGCTCGGCGAAATTGCCGATGATGGCTGAGAGTAGCCCGATGAGTAGGAGCAAATTAGGGCTGTTAACTGCGGGCTGTGTTTTCCAGGTTAGTATTAGATATGAAAACAGGCCGGCCATAAAACCAAATGGGATGGTTAGTCCGATATAAGTGGTCTTGTCCATGATGAGCGGGATAACCAAACCGAGAATCGCGCCGCCGGCCAGCGACCGGAAAAATAACTTCTT
>MGVM01000159.1:0-4538 GCA_001800495.1 Elusimicrobia bacterium RIFOXYB2_FULL_48_7 | reverse complement strand
GGCCTTAAAGATTACGAGATAACAGATCTCGTATTCAAGGGAAAAGATTTTGAACATATCAAATGCAAAAATCCGCTTATTGACAGCCAATCCGTGGGCATCCTTGCGGATTTTGTCAGCATGGAAGACGGTTCCGGCATAGTGCACAACGCCCCGGGCCATGGCGCGGAAGACTACTCGGTCTGCTCAAAATATAACCTCCCCATACTTTCACCGGTCGACGACAAAGGCGCGTTCACAAATGAAGTCCCCGAGTTTGCCGGCCACAGGGTTTTTGCCGCGAACCCTCTTATCATCAAGAAACTGCAGGAACTCGGCACGCTTTTAAACGTAACCGAGATATCCCACTCATACCCGCACTGCTGGCGATGCAAGCACGCCGTGATTTTCCGCGCCACTTTCCAATGGTTCATGAATGTCGACCACGAAGGCCTCAGGCAAAAACTCCTGGCTTCAGCGAATAATACGAAATGGGTCCCAAGTTACGGCATAAAAAGAATTACCGCGATGCTTGAAAACCGGCCCGACTGGTGCCTCTCCAGGCAGAGATACTGGGGCGTGCCCATCCCGGCCATATACTGCGAGAAATGCGGTAACGTTGAATTGATCCCGAGCGTAATAAAGAAATATGAGGAATATTCGCAAAAAGAAAGCTGCAGCTGCTGGTTTACAAGGCCCGTTGAGGATTTCCTGCCTTCCGGTTACGCTTGCAAGTGCGGCGGGACAAAATTCAGGAAAGAAAACGATATTTTCGACGTCTGGTTTGATTCAGGCGTTTCACACGAAGCCGTGATGGCAAAAAGGCTCAAATGGCCCGCGGATATGTACCTTGAAGGCAGCGACCAGCACCGCGGCTGGTTCCAGACATCCATGATACCCGCCGTCGCGCTGCGCGGCAGGGCGCCCTACGACACGGTGCTGACCCACGGTTTCGTGGTTGACGGTGAAGGCAAAAAAATGTCCAAATCCCTGGGCAATGTCATAGCCCCGCAGGAAATCATAAAGAATTTCGGCGCAGAGATATTGCGGCTTTGGGTAAGTTCCAGCGATTACAGCGAAGACGTCAGGATCTCGAAGGAAATAATCGAGCGGCTTGTTGAAACTTACCGGAAAATAAGGAATACCATCCGCTTTATTATCGGCAACCTGTGCGATTACGAGCACGGCAAGAACCGGATAAAATATGAAGACTTGCCTGAACTTGAAAAATACATGCTTTTGCGGCTCCAGCAGTTGAACAGGGATGTCACAAAAGCTTACGACGCTTACGAATTCCACAGCGTTATCTCGCTGGTAAACAATTTTTGCGTGCTGGACCTGTCTGGGTTCTACCTGGACATCTTAAAGGACCGGCTTTACACCTACCCGGCTGATTCCAAGGAAAGGCGCGCCGGGCAGACGGTGCTCCATGAGATTTTAATTACCCTGCTCAAACTCCTTTCCCCGATCCTTACTTTCACCGCGGAGGAAGCATGGCAGATATTAAGGCAGGAATCTAAAAACATCAAAGAATCTTCAACCAGCATTTTTGTTGAAACAATTCCAGAACCGGATAAAGCATTAATGAACGAAACGCTTGAACAAAACTGGAAGAAACTCATGGAAGTGCGCGATAAAGCCAACCTTGAGCTTGAAAAAGCCAGGAAACCCGGCGAGCAGGCGCCGCTTATCGGAAGCGCGCTTGAAGCTAAGCTCCTTATTAAAGCTGACAAGGACTTGTTTGAATTTTTAAGCAAATACAAAAACTGCCTGCCGGCTATTTTGATCGTGTCTCAGCTCGAGCTGAAACAATCCGGCCAGGAACTAAAAATAACGGTTTCCCACGCCGATGGCAAAAAATGCCCCAGGTGCTGGAACTGGTCGACGGATATCGCTGAAACGGACGAAGAGGGTTTGTGCCCGCGCTGCAAAAAAGCGGTAGACGCCCTGGTTTGAAAATACCCATGGGTAATAATATATTTCCTTCTAAATTGCAAAAAATCATTGTCTTTTTGATAATCATCCTTGACCAGCTCACCAAGCTGCTTGTCAGAAAAAGTTTTTTCCTTTACGAATCACGGCCTGTCACTTCCTTCCTTTCTTTGACCTACATCCATAACACGGGGATGGCGTGGGGTTTTTTCCAGGGCAAAGCGTACTCAAATATCGCTTTTATTTTCATAATGCTGTTTATACTGGCTTGTTTCGCGTTTTTTTACAAACAAATAACCCAACACGGCGGAAAGCTTTCGGAATACGCAATAACACTGGTTTTCGGAGGCGCCCTGGGCAACCTGATAGACAGGATTTTCCTGGGAAATGTGGTTGATTTCATTGATTTTCATTTTTTCCCCGTTTTTAACGTCGCAGACTCCTGTATTTCCGTTGGCGGGGTGATGTTGTTTATTTCATTCCTGGTTAGAAAAAAACAAATTTTGTAGTTGCCCGCTTCGCGTATGGGCTCTTTAAAATAGCCGATGAATCGGCGACTACATTTATAAATTATGTGCCCTGAACTCTTCGACCTTGGACCTATATCCATAAAAACCTACGGCTTTTTTGTGGCGCTGGGTTTCCTTGCCGGCATTTATTATATCTCGCGACAGGCGTCCAGGTATTTTATTTCAATCGAGACAATACTTGACCTCTGCCTGTATGTCCTGGTAAGCGGGCTGCTGGGCGCGCGGGCGCTTTATGTGGCGCTTAACTGGGCGTTTTACAGGAATAACCTTGTGGAAATACTGTTCATCTGGTCCGGCGGACTGGTTTTATACGGCGGCGTGATTACCGCCCTGCTTGCCGGCATTTTCTACGTTAAAAAGAAAAACCTGGAATTCTATAAAATGCTTGACCTGTTCACCCCGGCGTTTTTCCTGGGCTTAGCCATCGGCAGAATAGGATGCCTGTCAGCCGGCTGCTGCTATGGCAAACCGACAACTTCTTTATTGGGAATAGTTTTCACGAACCAGGGCTCTTTTGCGCCGCTCAATGTCAGGCTGCATCCCGTTCAGGTTTATGAATCGCTGTTTTGTTTCCTGCTGTTTGCGGGAGCGCATTACCTGAACAACCGGGAAAAAAAGCCCGATGGCGCGGTATTCTTTGTTTTCCTCGCGCTTTACAGCGGCTGGCGGTTTTTTATAGAATTTTTCAGGGGCGACGACAGGGGCCCGGTGATTTCCGGCGCAATCTCCCCCTCGCAATTCATATCCATCATTTTAATGCTGATTTCAATGGGAGTTTTATTTTACTTATGGAAAAAGAACTCAAAGCCACACAGCCAAACCAGCGCATAGACGCCTGCCTGGCAAGGATGTATCCCGATTACTCAAGGAATTACTTCAAGAGCCTTATCCAACGGGGGCTGGTGCTTATCAACGGCGCAAAAACCGAACCGGACTATTTATTGAAGGAAAGCGATTCAATAAACGTGGATTTCCCGGAAAACACAAAAACGGATTACTCCAATTGCCCTCTTGAGATCATACACGAAGACGACTCCATCCTGGTGATAAACAAACCCTTCGGCATCAGCGCGCACCCTGCTCTCCGGCACGTAAAAAAAGAAGAACTGACCATTTCCGATATTGTCGCTTCCCGCAGGCCCACGGGAAAAATCGACAGGTCGGGGCTGGTCCACCGGCTGGACAAGGACACCTCCGGCGTGATGATCATTGCAAAAACGCCTTCGGCGCAGTATAATATAATGAAACAGTTCATGCACAGGGTTGTTGAAAAGGTTTACCTGGCCCTGGTATCCGGCAGGTTCACCGAAACAAAAGGCAAAATTGACGCCCCAATGGAAAGAGACAGGCAAAACAGGCGGAAATTCAAGATCGGGGCCGGGAGAAACGCGATTACTGACTTCAAGGTGAAGGAAACATACAAGGACAACTCGCTCCTGGAAATCCATCCCACGACAGGGCGCACCCACCAGATAAGGGTCCACATGAACTCCATCGGCCATTCAATACTTGGCGACAAAATATACGCGACAGACGATTCAACAAAGGAATCGGAAAGGCTGGGAGTCAGCCGGCAGATGCTGCACGCCTGGAAACTGAAGATCATTCATCCCGTGACCAAAAAAGAAACACAGTTCACGGCTAAATTGCCGGAGGATTTCATGAAAACGATGAAGCTTTTAAGGAAAGGCGCAGCGATTGCCGCCGTTACCGGGCTCTGCCTTTGTGTTTCTCTAATCGTCCCCGGAGGCGCCCAAACCATTAAAAAACCTACGGCAGCGAAAAAAACAATGGCCGCGCCAGCGCCCGCATCCGCGGCCAAGGACATTAAAAACATCGAAGCGGAGGTCAAGCAGCTATCCGATGACCTGGCGGATTTCCAGAAGGCCTATGACGAAGAAAGCAAAGTCCTTTCGGAAAACCAGCAGAAACTTTACGATGACCAGGCCGACGTCAAAAACCGGACAAAAGAAACAAACATGGCTGTGACAGAACTGAACAGGAAACTGACTGAACTACAGTCACAGCTGGATCAGTTCAAAACCGAAACAAAAATGCAGAAAGTGACCGACCAGGACAAAAAATCCTCTGCGCAAA
>MGVM01000158.1:6029-7107 GCA_001800495.1 Elusimicrobia bacterium RIFOXYB2_FULL_48_7 | reverse complement strand
GTGCAGGGAAAAGGCCAGGGAGATTTCAGCGTGATCAGTATCTGGAGGGAAGCCACCAGCGCGCTGTATCCGTCAGGCGACGGCAGGTTTGACTCGTCAACGGATATTATGATAGCTTCCGTGACTCATTCTATCGCGCTGGCGCCCAACCCGAACTTCACCGGCGGAGCGGCAAGGGTTTCGTTTGGAGGCCAGGGGCTTTATATCTCTTCAGCCCCTGTCAAGCTGTACGTGGTCGTGAACATAGGCGCGGTTGACCTTGCCAATGCCCCCACGGAAAACGACACCGCCGGGATAAAACTGAACGATTTCGGCAGTATCGTGATAATGCCTCAGACATCTATATCGGATACAAGTAATTCTTTCCCATACGCCTCAAGCATGCTCAGGATTCTCAATCAGAATGCGGTAATACCGCTGCCCTACGCGCCGGTGCCGGTTGTATGGGCTGATATGCCCGCGCCGAATGCTGACGGCTACCCTGTCATTGATATAAACAGCGACGGCCTGCCTGACAGGGAATACAGGGACGGCGAAGTGTTTGTTGATTTCAATAATGACACCTTCAATGACCTGGAAGACCTCAACGGCGACGGTGTCAAGAACGAGTTGGACCTGGACGGCGACGGCTTGATGGACATAGATATTGACGGTGACGGCTTGATAGACCTTGACATGAATTACGACGGCATCGTGGACCAGATCAAGCCGGACGCAAACGGCGACGGAGTGCCTGACATTGACCTGAATTCAGATAATTCGATAGACGATTACATCCCTCTCAGGTGGGCCAATAGCCGCGTAAAAATGTATTCAAAGTGGTACCCGACTGCCGGCGCCAGCAAATACCTGTTCAGCATAGGCAAGGGGCCTACAGAAACAGACCTTTCAGTGTCAAAGACCTGGGCTGAAACCGCGGACATCAAATACACCGTCAGCGGCGTGTCTCTTGATGAACTAAGGTCGACCACGCTCACGGGAGATTTCCTTGAAACAGTTGACGCCACGCCAGCGTTGCAGCCGACCCTGTATGTGGAAAGCCTGGCTGGTTTCAACACGGGAACCGGCGGCTATATCT
>MGVM01000158.1:0-5980 GCA_001800495.1 Elusimicrobia bacterium RIFOXYB2_FULL_48_7 | reverse complement strand
TCTATGTCGGCACGGGCAAGAACGCCGAGATCATGCACTATTCAAATGGCGGCAGCGAGGGTTCCGGCACCAATCTCAGGTATAAATTCAATATAGACCAAAGAGCCAGCCTTGGTACCAACAAACAGACCCACCTGTCAGGCGCGACTGTTTCCAACGCGTTCTACTATCTGCGCCTGAAGGCAAAAAATACCTCTGGCGTGGCAGGCCCGGCAGTGCTGTCGAGCATAAGCAGGGTTGACATCAACGCCCCGGGAACTCCTCCGGGAATTGACAATGAAGCTTCTGATGTGGGCGGGGGTAAATTCTTCGTAAAGATTCTTTGGAACAGGGCTGACGATGATTTGTCCGGCGTGCACCTGTATGAAATCCAGGAAAGCATGGACTCCGATCCCAGGTGGAAGAGGGTGGCTACACTGCCGTTTATTACGCTCAATGCGCAGTTTGAGAGGGAAAAAGGCCATTTCTATTACTACCGAATCCGCACGCAGGATAATTCCGGCAATTGGAGCGCCTGGTCTGACCCTATAAAGGTAATTACCGGACAACTGAATGAAGTTATCTCCCAGGTTTCCAATTACCCGAACCCGGTTGATTTGAGGAAGGGTGAAGCCAATACGCACATAACCTATGTCCTGAACCAGGATGCCAATGTCTCTATAACACTTTACGACCTGCTCGGCTACAAGGTTTACGAGTGGAACGTGTCTCCAGGAGAACTGTGGTCCGGCACCGGCAAGCCGTGGGTTGACGGCAAGGGCAAGGGCGGCACGGCCGGAGTCAATGTGATAGTGTGGAACTGCAGGAACGAGATGGGTGAAACCGTTTCCAAGGGCGGTTATATAGCCTATATCAAGGTCCAGTCAGACAAGGGTGTCATTACCACAACCCGCAAGATAGGAATAATCAGGTAACCCTCCAAAACCCCGCCAGGGGGCCCCATCCGGGTATTGTAACAATATTTTAAAAAAACCCTTGACTTTTATGTAAACGCGTGTTATATATAGAGTGGATAGGGGGCTATCCACTAACAAAAAACAGTTTTCCGAAGCGATAAACCGTCGCAGTTTGCGCGTTTATTGTTATTAATTTTTCGCTTTACTTGATCTTTATTATATGTTTTCAGGCATAGGACAACTATCAGCCTGATGACGATAAAGGCAAACCCTGAGCAATCAGGGGACGCAAAGCCACAGTCCCGGTAGTTTTTGCCGGGAAGCTGGGTTGCCGAACGAAAGATAGTAAAAAATACACAGCTATCAGATGCTTTTTTTATGCAAAAACTGTGTAAACAAAATGTAAACGTACGGAAACCCGAATATTTCAAAGGCTTTGCGGCCAAAAAAACGAAAAATTCGGGTTTTTTTGTTGGAAAAACAGGCGACTAAAATGAAAAGACAAAAAACAACAAACCAGAGCGGAATTGAGCAGCGCAGCAGATTCATTGCTACGCTTGTTGTGTTTTGCCTTTCTATTTTAGCCCTCATAGCCCCCAATAGCCCCTATTCAGTTACCCCTTCCGCAGAAGCAGCTTCCTCAGGTGGCCAGCCGGGCCAGTTCTTACAATGGGCCGCGGGCGCCAGGTCACTTGGCATGGGCAAGGCATTTTTCAGTGTTTCAGATGACGCGAGTGCGACGTATTGGAACCCGGCAGGGCTTTCCCAGCTTGACCGGCAGGAAGTAATGGCTCTTCACACCAACCTCTGGGCGGGAACGTCCTACGATTTCATCTCCTACGTTTACCCCACGGCGAAGTACGGCGTGTTTGGAGTCAACCTTACCAGGATGTTCAGCGGCGGTTTTGAAAAAGTCAACTTCAGCTACAACCAGGCCACCGGGGACATCAGCTTCAACCAGACAGGCGAAACGTTCAGCGATGACCAGATGGCGCTTACATTCGCCTATGGCAGGAAAGCCATCAAGAACATGTCGGTCGGCCTTTCCGCGAAGATTGTAAACAGGTCGCTTGACGGCGTGGGAGACACAATGATAGGTTTTGACGGCAGCGTCCTGATGCAGGGAGTAACCGAAAAGCTGCCGGGACTCAGGCTGGGCGTCGGCATTAACAACATTCTTACCCAGAGCTTCGAAACCCTGGACGTGCTTCCGATGACCATCAGGATGGGCGCTTCGCACAAGTTTCTGAGGGACAAGCTCACTGCTTCTTTTGACGTGGTGAAGGGCATGAAGTCAAACATGAACTGGGCGCTTGGCGCGGAGTACTGGCTGGTAAATTTTGTTTCCCTCAGGCTGGGTTTTGACGGTGAATCCGGTTTCCGCGAATCCAGTTTAGGCCTGGGTTTCAAATACAGGGACTACGGATTTGATTACGCCATGGCTATCCACGAGCTCGGCGTGAGCGCCATGAGAGTCAGCGGCACGTGGAGATTCGGGAAATCAGTGGTCCAGAACAGGGACGCCCTGGTCAGAAGGCTGATACAGGAAGGCATGGAAGCGTACCGGAAGGGCAGTTTCCTGATAGCGTTCAACAGGATGGAAAAAGCCTCTGCGATAGACCCTGAGAACAAGGACGTCCAGAAACTTATCGGCAGGCTGCAGCTGGTCGTGGCCTACATAACCACCGCAAGCGGTGACACGGATGAAGCCAACGGGATCCGCAAGGGCATTATCTCTTATATGGAAGACGATTTCGCCGGCGCTGTAAACGGGCTCAGGTACGCTTATTACAAGAACCCGCAGAACGAAAAGATCCTTCAGCTGCTCAATGCGATCGAAAAGGGCAATAACCTGTCGTTGACCGAATCCTTCAGGGAAGGCCCCGGCGGCTGGACCATTATCGAAAAGAAGGTTTACGACGCGCGCCAGGCGGTCGTTGACGCCAAGTATGACCAGGCGCTCATGAAGACCCAGGAAATACTCAACCTGGAACCCAACAATGTCACTGCCCTTGAAATCATGGGAAGCGCGTTCTTCATGATGAACCAGCCCGACAGGGCCAGGGAAGTATGGAAGAGAGCCCTTGAACTTGACCCGGGTAACCAGGTGTTGCAGGACTTCATAGATGAATTATCTCAGTAAATATTTAAAGGAAGATAATTCAATTATCCCAATAAATAGGAGAAAGGTGTTTATGCGTAATTATAGAACAATTATAAATAATAAGATAAAATATAGAGAGGGTAAAAACATGAAAACTTCAAAAATCCTGCTTGCCGCGCTAATCCTGGCGCTTCTTACCAGCGCCCTGCCCGCCAAGGTGCGGGGGCAGGTGAAGGACCAGGGAAACTCGGATGTCAACACGTCGCTTTACCTCCTGGAACAGCAGACCAAGTACGAGAAAGAGCAGGCGGATTATGTACAGAAAAACATCCTTGACAGGATATTCGGCAAAAGCAAATCCTCGGTGATCATCAACGTCCAGATGGGGCTTGAAACGGAGAAAAACCTGAGCCAGGCGAAAGAAAGCACCGCGGAACGCAAAAGGAAAATGGGAGACATCGAATACATGCTTCCGGGAATACCGAACCCCAAGGCTGTGTCCAACGAGCCGCCCGCGGGAGAAAGCAAGGCGGAATCAGGCGAGAAGTCGGCAAGCTCCCTGGCGACAAAACTTGCGGTTAAGAAACTTTACATTGTCGTGGTTCACGATGAAACTCTCGCGCAGGGGCTGGTGGATGTTGTCAGGGAAACCATAATTACTTCGCTTAAACTCGACCCAAAGCGCGGAGACGAGCTTAAGTTCATGAAAGCAAAATTTACCAGTGAGATAGCTTCTACTATCATTGATACAGTCTTAAAGCCGGCGGTCCTGATACCTGTTTTCATAGCTTTGCTGCTGTCAATGTTCCTTTTCGGTCCGTTCTCCAGTTTCTTGAGGAATTATGTCACGACTTTGAGGGACCGCGGCGGCACGGAGATCAGCGTGGACTCAAAGATGGAGGGCGCTGGCGCAACCGGAGCGGGCGCCGGCGGCGGTGGAGTCGGCGGAGTAGGGGGCGTGGGCACCCTGACGGAAGCCGAACTTGCGGAAAAAGAGAAAAAAGAGAAGGAAGAAAGTGCCGGTGAAGAAGAGAAATACATGCCGTTCACCTACGTGAACGACGAGAACCTCCGCAGGCTCAGTTATATTATTTCAAAAGAATCCCCCGCGACCATAGCCCTGGTACTCAGTTACCTGAAACCGGAGCACGTGCGAGAGGTCCTTACCAGCCTTTCGGAGAGCCTGCAGGCGGAAGTCGCACTGAATCTCGCGACCGCGCGCCAGCTGACCAAAAGCGAGGTAATGCGCATAGACAACGAGCTGAAACAGAAAATCGACTTCCTTGTCGGCGGCATAGACCAGCTCCTGAGGGTCGTGGAGCAGGTGGACCGCACGACCAGGAACAACATATTCGAATACCTCAAAAACGAAAAGCCGGACATGTACAACGTGATAAGGCAGCACGTCTTCCTTTTTGACGACGTGGTTTCAATTCCCGACCAGGCGATGCAGGTCGTCATAAGGGAACTCAAGGTTGAAAACATCGCCCGCGCGCTTCGCAACGCGCCGAAGGAAGTGCTTGAGAAGTTTTTCGCCAATATGAGCACGGGCGCCACGAGCCTGGTAAAGGAAGAAATGGAATACGGCAAGCCGCTTACCCCGGACCAGGTGGAGGAAGAGAAGGCCAGGATAGTGGAACTTATCAAGAAACTCGAAGGCGAGGGCAAGATATTCATCCGCGAGAAACCGAGAATCATTCTTGAAGGCGTGCAGGACACCCAGGACGCGCAGAGCGCGGACTCGGGGCAGCTGCAGGAGTATTTTACTTACGGGGTTGGCCTTTACGATGAAAGCAAGTTCAGCGAAGCCCTGCAGTATTTTGAATATTGCATAGGGCTTGACCCTGATAACATAGAGGCGTACCAGTACCTGGGGAATTCCCATTATAACCTGGGGAATTACAACGAGGCGCTGGTTAATTTCCAGAAAGTGCTTGAATTGAACCCGGAAGATGAGTCAATCAAGGCGTTTGTAGAGCAGTTGAAAGCGTCCATGGTGGGCCAGGCATAAAATGTATCCGCCAATAATGAAATAAACATAAAATAGGCGGATACAGAGTTTATCTCTACGGGGGTAGAAGATTTTCTCGTGTCCGCCCTGCAATCATAGAAGAAATCATATATAAGCGGAGCGCCGCATGCCCTTCTTAGCGGGCAACATGCGGCATCCAGGAGGAAAGAGAATGAGCATTTTCAACAAATTCGGGTTCAACAAAAAAGAAGACAACACAAAAAACGGGATCGGGGACGGTTCCAGGCCGAAGGCAGATTTCAGGAACAGCAAGGAACACCTCCTGGCTGATATCAAAGTGCTGGAACACAAGATACAGGAGAATAGGGACTTGGCCGGTGAAACGCTGAAAAAGAAGGACGAAGAAATCATCAAATTGAACCTCCAGGCCGGCACCATTGAGAAGAAAGCGGAAGCCCAGCAGAAAGACGGCCAGAGGGACGCCGGCCAGGCGCAAAAGAAGTGGAAAACAGAACTGCAAAAGATCGAACAGCTGATGGAAACCGAAAAACTTGAATGGGAAAACAGGATCGATTCCAAAACCCAGGGGCTTGAAGTCATCAAGAGCAAAGCCCAGGTGGATGAAGCCCAGCTTAAATACCAGGTTGAGCAGAAAAAGACCGAAATAGAGACCGAAATAGAAACGCTTGAAAGGCGCAGGCAGGCGCTTGAAGCCCGGCTGAAGGATGAGCTGGAAATCTACTCTGCCAGGATGCGCAACAAGGACGAGGAAATTATCTCGCTTAAGGCCCAGGTGGCGCTGAAGGACACGCAGCTGCGCTCCGAGGCCGAGAAGAATGCGCTCTCCCTGCGGGACCTGAAGGAAAAACTTGAATCGCAGTTCAAGGCGGCGGAATCAAAGCTTGAAAGGCAGATAGAGACCTGGACGGCGAATTACCGCAGGAAGGAAAACGAACTGATATCGTTCAGGGCCTCGGTGGAACAGAAACAGGGTGACCTCCTCCTGGC
>MGVM01000157.1:7965-10293 GCA_001800495.1 Elusimicrobia bacterium RIFOXYB2_FULL_48_7 | reverse complement strand
TCTTTCCTTCCTGATGATAGACATCGATGACTTCAAGCATTATAACGACACAAACGGCCACCCGGAAGGAGATACCTGCCTCGCGCTGCTATCCCAGATACTCTTGAAAACAGTGCGCCCCGGAGATTTCGTCGCGCGTTACGGCGGCGAGGAATTCTGCGTGGTGCTGCCGGCAACGAACAAAGACGGCGCCATGATAGCCGCCGAAAAGATACGTTCAGCGGTGGAAAAATCGCATTTCAAAAATGAAACCGCACAGCCTTTAAAAAAAGTTTCCGTGAGCATAGGCGTGGCTACGTATCCGACGGACGGCCCTGAAAGCAAGACGCTTATCCAGTCCGCGGACAAGGCACTTTACAGAGCGAAAAATTTCGGCAAGAACCGGGTTGTATCATATACTCAATCAGACGGGGAGAAAGATGAGCGGTAAACTGAACACAAAAAAATATGTTGTCGGCGTTGACCTTGGAGGCACCACGGTTTCAATTGCCCTGTTCAACAGAAACCTGGATATGAAAAAACATGTTGTCGTGCCCACCGAAGCCGCGAAAGGCATCGATTACATACTGACAAAAATATCTAAATGTATTTCCGGTCTGATAGAAGAGGAGCAAATCATTAAATCCGATCTATCCGGAATAGGTTTCGGCTCCCCGGGCCCGCTGAATACCGACAAGGGAATCGTTTTTTCATCCCCGAACCTCAAGGGCTGGAAGAACGTCCCGGTGAAAAAACTCATGGAGAAAAAGACAGGAATACCAGTTTACCTTGAAAACGACGCCAACGCAGCGGCTCTGGGAGAATGGCGCAAAGGAAGCGGGAAGGGTGTAAAAAACATGCTTTTTGTCACGCTAGGGACCGGGGTTGGCGGAGGGCTTGTCCTGAACGGCCGTCTTTTCCACGGCAAAAACGACGCCGCAGGCGAAATAGGGCATGTTGTCCTTTTCCCCGACGGAATAAAGTGCAACTGCGGCAACCATGGCTGCATAGAAATGTACTCATCGGCCACGGGAATAGTCCGCAGGACAAAGGAAGCGCTGAAAACAGGTATCAAATCAACTCTTTCACAACATGACGCGAATTTTACCTCAAAGGATGTTCACCAGGCAGCATTAAAGCGAGACAAGCTTGCCTGCCGGATAATGGAAGACACCGGAAAATACCTGGGCATCGTATTTTCCAGTATTTCCCACCTTCTTGACCTGGATATGATAGTCATCGGCGGCAATGTCTCAAACGCCGGCAAAATGCTGCTTGATCCCATAAGAAAGGAATTTCTTCTTCGCACCATGTACCCCGCCAGGAATGTCAAAATAGCAAAAGCCAGCCTCGGCCCTGATGCCGGAGTGATTGGTGCCGCCTGCACAGTCCTTGAACGCCTGGGCAAATAAGATAAATATTAAGGTTTTTTACAGCGGTAAATCAGATGAGCCCCCATTTTTCTTCGTATGAGGGGTTCGGTTTGCTGACCACGATCGTTTCTTCCCTGGTTCTTCCCATGGAAACAAGCGACACTTTGGTTTTGGTGAGTTCTTCAAGTTTCATTATATATTTTCTGGCGTTCGCAGGTATCTGGCTGAACTCCGTGTTGCGAATGCCTTCGTTGAAACCAGGCATCTCTATATAAACCGGTTTGCAGTTCGCCTGAACTTCTCTTGAATAAGGGAATTCCCTTATTATCCTGCCTTTGTAATTATACGCGACGCAGATCTTGAGCGGGTTGATACCTTTCAGGCAGTCCAGCTTCGTAACCGCCAGGCTGTCAATCCCATTTATCCTGACACTGTGGCGCACTGCGACAGCGTCAAACCAGCCGCACCTGCGGGGCCTGCCTGTAGTGGCTCCGTATTCAAGCCCTTTCTCCCTGAGGTAATCTCCCATTTTGTCCTTAAGCTCCGTCGGAAATGGGCCTTCACCCACCCTGGTGCAGTATGCTTTGATTACGCCCAGCACATACTTGAGTTTTGTCGGCGGGAACCCCGCCCCGATGCAAACACCCCCGCTGATTGGGCTGGAAGAAGTGACAAACGGATACGTGCCAAAATCTATATCCAGCATGGTTCCCTGGGCGCTTTCAAACAAAATGTTCTTGTTTTTCGCGGCGGCCTGTTCCAGCATCAGCGCGGTATCGGCCATCAGGGGTTTCAGGAAGTTTCTCCAACGGCTGTAATTTTTCATTACCATGGCCCTGAGTTTAGGCGCGGTGGTAATTTGTTTGAGGACCGGCATTTTTTCCTTGATATTGAGTTCCAGCAGATTACGGAATGTTTTTTCTTCTACGAAATCGCAAAGCCGGATGCCTATCCTGACTACTTTGTCGGCGTAAGC
>MGVM01000157.1:7206-7949 GCA_001800495.1 Elusimicrobia bacterium RIFOXYB2_FULL_48_7 | reverse complement strand
CGGGTGGTGCCGATCCTTATGTGCCCCTTTTCGCGCAATTCATCAAGCAATTTATGATATGGAAGGATCACGTGAGCCGCCGGGCTGATAAAGAGCCTGCCCCTGATTGAATATTTTTTCTTTTTCAAAAGCGATACTTCTTCGTAAAGACTTTCCGGGTCAAACACGACTCCGTTGGCCACAAGGCAGATCTTTCCCGGCAAAACCATGCCTGACGGTATCGTGTGCAGGACAAATGGTTTACCGTCAATTATGATCGTATGGCCCGCATTGGGCCCGCCCTGATACCTGACAACATAGTCAGCGTATTTTCCCAGGAAATGAACTATCTTCCCCTTGCCTTCGTCTCCCCATTGCGCGCCGATTATTACGAGTGTATTCATGATCTTATAGCCTTGTTCTTTTCTTCGACCTTTTTCGCCAGGGCGGCCTTGAATTTAACCACCTTATCTCTCATACCCGGGTCTTTCACGCCGAGGATCTGCGCAGCAAGCACCGCAGCGTTATTCGCGCCGGACTTGCCTATGGCGACTGTCGCCACAGGAATACCCGCCGGCATCTGGACAACCGAGAGCAGTGAATCCAGCCCTCCGAGGGCCTGCGTCTGCATGGGCACGCCTATCACAGGCAGCGGGGTAAGTGATGCCATTACCCCGGCAAGGTGCGCCGCGCCGCCGGCGCAGGCGATTATCACTTCAAGCCCTTTTTTCAAGGCGTTTGTCGCATAGTCATGAGCCAGGTGT
>MGVM01000157.1:5964-7198 GCA_001800495.1 Elusimicrobia bacterium RIFOXYB2_FULL_48_7 | reverse complement strand
GTGCGCCGAGATTATATTGAGTTCGTAGGCAATCCCGAATTCTTTCAGTGTCTCCAGCGCTCCCTGAATTTCAGGCAGGTCCGAGTCGCTGCCAAGCACAATACCCACTAAAGGTTTATCCATTGCAATCCTCCCATATTTTTACTATCTCGGCCGCTTTTCTGCTTGCGGCTCCGGTGTAGCTTTCTGGATTTTCGATTATATCCTTCTGTTTTTTTGTGAATTTTCCAAGGTATTGCTTGACCGAGGCGTCACAGGCCATAAGCTCCATCATGGTTTCTCCGGTTTCAGCGGATTTTTTCACCAGTTCGCGCACATATTCGTGCGCGTCCGGGTGGCCGTAAAAAGCCAGCATTATATAAAGAGGTTCAGCGCAGACCTTACCGCGGCTCATCCTAAAATTTCTTTCAAGGGCGCTTTCGTCAACCTGCAGCCGCGAGGAAACCTTTATCATCCTTCTAACACTCGAATCAAACCCCACCAGCATTTCAGGCAGGTATCTCTGCGAGCAGGAATTGGTGAGGTCACGCTGGTGTTCACAGATCATGTCCAGGTAGACGGTGACCATGCGCGGCATGAATTCCTTGAACATGGATTTGACGTTTTCGAAATTTATCGGGTTCCTTTTCTGCGGCATGGTGGAACTGCCCACCTGCTTGCTTTCCTGCATCTCGCAAACCTCGGCTATCTCGGAACGCTGCAGGTGCCTCATGTCATCTGAAAAGTTAGCTATTACCGCGAAACTCGATGTAATAGCGTGCAGAAAATCCGACAGCGGTTCCGGCGGCAGTACCTGCGTGGATATGGCGGCGGGTTTAAGCCCCAGCCCTGAGAGAACGTCTTTCTCGAATTTCACGGGGTCGGGAAAGAGCATGGATGTCGCGTTATAAGCGCCGACTGCGCCCGAGAATTTTCCTGTCAGGGCGCCCGCTGACCTTTCAATGGCGTTAACGCGGTTGCCCCACCTGCTCAGGTACTGCGCGATGGTGAACCCGAAAGTGATGGGTTCCGCATGCTGGCCGTGGGTTCTGCCCATCTGGACTGTGTTCCTGTATTTCTTTGACAAGCCTGACCATAGATTACCCAATTTCACCATATCCGGGATAATCACTTCATTGGCGGCGTCCCTGTACCTTAATATGTTCGCCGTGTCCACAATATCATAAGACGTAGCACCCAGGTGGACAAACGGCCTCGCCTTTTTACTGACACGCTTGCGTATCATGTTCGCCAG
>MGVM01000157.1:0-5920 GCA_001800495.1 Elusimicrobia bacterium RIFOXYB2_FULL_48_7 | reverse complement strand
CAAATCCCGTTTTTCGCAAGCGCCCTGACCAGTGCCGTTTCAACCTTCGCTTTGTATTTTACGTAAGCTTCTTCGGAAAGATAGTGTTTGAGGTCAGGTACGGAATACCTGAAATCCGTCGGTGAAAAAGTATTATAGTCTGTCATTTTTTCCTCTTTAAACTTTTTCAATCTTATTTTCTGACCTTTACCCTGCGGCCAACAATCTCAAGCTTGTTTTCGCAGAACAGTTTCACTGACTGAGGGTAAATTATATGTTCCTGCTCAAGCACCTTTTTGCCCAGGGAATCCGCGCTGTCATTGTCAAGCACTGGAACTATCGCCTGCATAACTATCGGCCCGCGGTCGTATTCCTCATCGACAAAATGCACTGTCGGGCCGGTAAATTTCACCCCCGAAGCAATCACCGCTTCATGGACATGGTGGCCGTACATCCCTTCCCCTCCGAATGACGGCAGGAGGGCTGGATGGATGTTCATAATCCTGTTTTTGTATTCCTTTATCAGCACAGGGGCTATTTTAAGCAGGAAACCTGCAAGGCACACCAGGTGCGCGTTTCTCTTCTTCAGTTCCGCAAGTATTTTTTCTGAATACTCGTTAATATTTTTGCACTGTTTCCTGTCTATGAACACTCCCTGTATATTGTGTTTTTTGGCGCGTTCCAGCGCGAACGCATCTTTCTTGCTGCTGATGACCACTGCAACTTCACCCGGTATTTGTCCGGATTCGCAGGCGTCTATAATGGACTGCAGGTCCGTCCCTCCGCCCGATACCAGCACCCCGATCTTATAGTCTTTCATGGTTTACCCCTATATCACCTTGATCTCTTTTTTGCCGGAGAAAATCTCGCCTATCACAATGGCGTTCCTGATCATTTTCTGGATCAGTTTCGCGTCAGAAAGTGTCGTTACCAACACCATCCCTATGCCCATATTCAAAACCCGGTAAATCTCTTTGTCGGCTATTTTGCCCCTTTGCTGTATGTACCTGAAAATCGGCGGGACCGGCCAGCGGTCCTTATAAATCACACCGAGTGTTTTATCCGGAAAAACACGGACAATGTTGTCATAAAATCCGCCGCCCGTAATATGTGCCATCCCTTTGATGGCTGAAGGGTACTTTTTGGTAATTGCCAGTATCTCCCTTACATAAATCTTCGTGGGAGTGAGCAGGGTTTTGCAGAACTTCTTCTGGTCTGCCGGTGAAAGCGCCTTGCGGACAAGCGAAAAGCCGTTTGAATGAAGACCGGATGAAGGCAACCCCACCATCACATCCCCGGATTTTATCCTGGAGCCGTCAATTACTTTGTTTTTATCTACTATGCCCACCGCGAAACCAGCAAGGTCGTACTCGTCATTTGAATAAAAACCAGGCATCTCCGCGGTTTCGCCGCCAAGAAGAATGCAGTTTGCCTGCCTGCAGCCCTCAGCTATGCCTTTAATCACCTGGTTTGCGATTGATAGCTTGAGCTTGCCTGTGGCAAAATAATCCAGGAAAAGCACCGGTTCAGCTCCGCAGGTAATTATGTCATTAACGTTCATTGCGACAAGGTCAATACCCACCGTGTCGTGTTTTTTAGCAATCTGCGCTATTTTGAGTTTTGTCCCCACCCCGTCTGTCGCTGCTACTATCTGCGGATTCTTGTATTTCTTCAGGTCCAGCGGGAACAACCCTGAAAAGCCGCCTATCCTGGGAGCTATTTTCTTGATCTGCTCGACAAACTTGTTCGCCGTGTCTATATCTACCCCTGATTTCTTGTAAGTAACTCCCATTAATTTCACCTCTAATTTTGCAGAATAACAAACGTTTCCGCAGTGCGCCTAAGCGAGAGCGGAAGCGCACGAAGGGAATGTTTGTTATTTTGCATGTCTCAAACCCTTCATTCCAATATCCTTGCGCAGCTGCATACCGTCAAAATATATTTCCTTCAGCGCTATGTATGTTTTGTTTATAGCTGACTGCAAGTCAGCGTCCCAGCCGGTGATCCCCAGCACCCGGCCGCCCGCCGTCACAACAAGCCCGTTGTTCAGTGCAGTGCCGGCGTGGAATACGGCTATATTCTTTAATGCGGCTATTTCTTCAAGCCCGTTTATCCTTTTACCGGCCTCGTACTTGCCGGGATATCCCTGCGAGGCAATTACCACGCAGATACAGCTTTTTTTGCCCCATTTTACTTTCAACTTGCTGAGCTTACCGTCAATTACAGCATTAATCACGTCTATTATGTCCGTTTCAAGCAGCGGTAACACACACTGGGTTTCAGGGTCGCCGAAACGCACGTTGAATTCCAGCACTTTCATGCCGCAATCTTTTGTTACCATTATACCGGCATAGATCACACCCCTGAAATCTATTTTTTCCTTCTTCAAACCCCTTACGAAATTGTCGAATATCTCCTTCTTTGCCCTGGCCAGGATATCCTTTGAAACTACAGGAGCGGGTGCGTACGCGCCCATTCCACCGGTGTTCGGGCCCTTGTCATTTTCAAATATCCGCTTATGGTCCTGAGAAGGAGCCATTATCGAGACTGTCTTGCCGTCACAGAATGCCATTATGGAAGCTTCCTCGCCTGTGATCTTTTCCTCAATTATTACACGGCTTCCGGCGTCGCCGAAGATTTTATCAACCATCATTTTCTGGAGCGTATCCTTAACTTCGAAGAGGTCCTGCGCCACCACCACGCCCTTGCCTGCGCAAAGGCCGTCCGCCTTGATTATCGAATATTTTTCCAGGGAGAGGTCGCCGTTGACCTTGTCTATATAGGCAATGGCGCTTTCATGCTTGTCAAACACCTCAAAGTCCGCAGTTGGAATGCCGTGCTTTTTCATGAATTTTTTCGCGAAAATCTTTGAGCATTCAAGCCGCGCGCCTTTTTTGCTTGGGCCGAAAACCCTTAGCCCCTTTGCCTGGAAGTAATCAGCTATACCCGCTGACAGGGGAGATTCCGGGCCTACAACCGTCAGAGTTATGTCGTTTTCCTTTACGAAAGAAACAATCTTTTCAAAATCGTCTAGCGGGACATCGGCGCACTGCGCTATTTCGGCTATCCCCGCGTTGCCCGGGATGCAGAATACTTTTTCAACCTGCGGGCTTTGCGATATTTTCCATACAAGGGCGTGTTCCCTTCCCCCGGAACCGAGGACCAGTACCCTGATCCGCTTTTTTGACTTGGATGCTTTTGTTTTTTTACTTTCTGGCATATGTTTCTCCTGAATTTTGGCTATAGGTTTTCTTTTATGTAATTAACCGCGTTCCTGAATATTTTTAATCCGTGGCCTTCGCCCTGCATTTCATTTTCCGACGTCCACAGGGCGGACTGGTACTTTGAAACAAACCTCTCCGGGTGCGGCATCAGCCCGAGTATCCTGCCTGTTTTGTCGCACACTCCTGCAATATCCATAGCCGCGCCGTTCGGGTTGACAGGATACTCCCCCGGATTGCCGTCTTCATCGCAGTACTGGAAAGCCACGCGGTTATTTTTCACTATTTGCGCCGTTATGAGTTCGTCCTTCGGAATGAACTTGCCCTCAGCATGAGCCACCGGGAGTTTTATGATCTCCGGCAGGCCTTTAAGCCAGGGGCTCTCGCAATCAGCGTTCACCCTGAGGTTGATCCACCTGCATTCAAATTTAGCGGAATCGTTGAAACTCAGGGTCATGGATTGGTCATCGCCTAAATCAGCTTCGAGAAGCCCTGTTTTCACAAGCACCTGGAACCCGTTGCATATGCCGATGATGAGTTTCCCTGCTTTCACGAAACCCCTTATATCCGCGGCAAGCTGGTAAATCAGTTTATTGGCGAAAACCTTCCCGGCTGAAATATCGTCGCCGTAAGAAAACCCCCCGGGAATGGCTATAACGCTGTAATCTGAAAGCTTTGCCTCTTTCCGGAAGAGCTTGTTTATATGTACCAGGTCTACGGTATCTGCCCCTGCCATCCTGAAAGCATGGGCTGTTTCAAGGTCGCAGTTTGTACCGGCTGTACGCAAAATGATGACTTTTGTTTTTGACATTTTTCTAATCTCGCCGATAAATCGGCAACTACCCTTATAAGTCTTTCAACGTGCTTTTCCAGGCGGACTGCAATTCATTGATATCTTCATCTATCAGCACGCTGTTCCCGCTTCGCGCCGTGAAATTGCCCGTCCTAGTAACCGCGCCTATTCTTGCCATTGAACTGCCCGAAAGCGTTTTCTCAAATTCCTGCTCTTTTCCCTTTTCCACTTCTACTATGAAGCGCGAGTTTGACTCGGAGAACAGCACCACGGCGTGCTGGGTTATCTTTTCACCGAGCGGAACGTGCACGATGTCTATATCCATTCCCAGGGCGCCCGCGAAACACATTTCCGCGCAGGCAACAGCCAGCCCGCCTTCGGAGCAATCGTGGCAGGATTTAACCAGCCCTTTTTTCATCGCGGAACCCAGCGCATTCATGAGTTTTTTCGCCTTGACGGCGTTTACCCGCGGAACAGCGCCTGATTTCTGCAAACCCTGCAAAATCGCCAGCTGCGACCCGCCAAGCTCGTTATTTGTTTTTCCAAGGATATACACCGTGTTGCCGGCTTTTTTGAGGTCCATTGAAACCGCTTTCCTTATATCGTCCATTATTGACACCGCGGAAATAAGCAGGGTCATCGGGATAGACTTGCTCACACCATGTTCGTCGATGTATTCATTATAAAGACTGTCCTTGCCGGAAATGAAAGGTGTGCCATAGGTCACGGCCATGTCGTAACAAGCCTGGGACGCGCGGATGAGCCCTGCAAGCTGTTCGTTCTTGTTAGGGCTTCCCCAGCAGTAATTGTCAAGCAGCGCTGTTTTATCCAGGCACCCGCCGGAGCTGACAATGTTGCGAAGCGCTTCATCAATAGCGGACGCAGCCATCCAGTAGGCGTCGATTTTCCCGTATTCAGGGTTAAGCCCGCAGCTTACTGCGAACCCCTTATATGAAATATGAGATTCGTTTCCGATATTTGGCCATATCACGCAGGCGTCGCCGGGCCCGGAGTTCCTGCCCTGCAGCGGTTTAAGCGCCGTTTGCCCCTGCACTTCGTGGTCATACTGCCTGATCACCCATTCCTTGCTGCATACATTGGGCCTGGCCAGCAGTTTTTTTAATATGTCGCCGTGATTTTCATCCTTCACGCGCGGATGGTTTGCACCGGCGCGCGCCGTGTCATTCCAGACAGCCCTTAAATGCCTTTTCGGGACACCGTCGTGCAGGAAGCTCATGTCCAGCTGGCATAACCTTTCGTTTTTATAAAAAACTTCCAGTTTCCCGGTATCTGTGAATTCGCCCAGGACTACCGCTTCAACGTTTTCGCTTTCAAACACTTCCAGCAGTTGTTTGACGTGCTTCTTCGGCACGGAAAACACCATGCGTTCCTGGGCTTCTGAAAGCCAGATTTCCCATGGATGCAACCCTTCGTATTTCAACGGCGCTTTTTCCAGGAATACTTTAGCCCCGCATTCCGAACCCAGCTCTCCTATGGCCGATGAAAACCCGCCGGCCCCGCAGTCCGTCACCGCAGTATATAAACCCAGATCCCTTGCCTGGAGCATAGTATCAAGCACTTTCTTTTCAACTATAGGGTTTCCAATCTGTACTGCGGAAATTTCCGTGTTCTTGTCCAGTTCTATGGACGAGAACGTGGCCCCGTGTATACCGTCCCTGCCGGTTCTCCCGCCTGCCGCTATTATAGCCTCTCCGGGCGATACTTTCTTGAAGCATTTATCTTTCGGTATTATGCCGGCTGTACCGCAATAGACAAGAGGGTTGAGCACATAGCCCTCGTCAAAAAGAACGGCACCGTTTGTCGTGGGAATACCCATCCTGTTGCCGTAATCGCGCACCCCGCTCACCACGCCCTTCATTATCCTGCGCGGGTGCAGGACATTCCCTTTTATTTTGCTGTGCGGGTA
>MGVM01000156.1 GCA_001800495.1 Elusimicrobia bacterium RIFOXYB2_FULL_48_7 | reverse complement strand
CCGCTATTTTAAAGACCTGGATATACCGTTTTTGCACCTATTTGCGGGTGATAGGTGGCCTATGCTCTTGACAGATTAATGTAGTATGTCCCTATTATTTGGTTAGTGCTATTTTCCCGGTTACGGTATCGCCGCTGTTGCTGGTGATCTTGTATATGTATATGCCCCTGCCGACTTTCTCGCCGTCAGAGTTTTTTCCGTCCCATAGTATCTCGCCAGCCGCGCTAGAAAGCTTTCTAATAAGCCGCCCGCTCACCGTGTAGATGTTCACTTCTAAACCCGTTGCCCCTGCGATTCTGAACTTCATCGGGTTGGCAACTGATGGCTGGGCAGGGTTGGGATATGCGTGGATGTTCTCACTTATCGGCAGGACATCGCTTTGAGTGGTGAACACCGCATCGGCGGATATTGTCTGGAAACCTGACCCCTCACGGGTTATTACGCGGTAGTGGTAACCCGCGGCCGGGGTTAAGCCGGTAAGCATTACCGAATGGTCGGTAACCAGCGCGCTGTCTTCCATGGTGTACTTTCCGTATGACGTTGTCCTGCCGTAGTTCACCTGGCTGGTGGCAGGGCGGTCTGTGGTCCAGGTTATAACCGCTTCGGTTTGCGTAATGTTGGTTACTGAAATGTTGGATATCACCGGGTAGGGCGGCGTTGACCAGTTCTCAACAATGTACTGGCCGTTGGAACTCACCACCGCGCTCTGTGCGCCTACTCCGTTTTCCGCTTTAACGCTAAAATAGTAGGTTGTGCCTATATCCAGTGTAAGGTTATTGATGGTTACAGAGGTATCTGTTGCGTTGCCCGTAGGGGCCCATGAAAGAATGTCTATGGAACCGGCTAAAGTACCAACGGCATACCAGTATTTTGTGATTCCCGATTCCGCGTCAGCCGAGGCATCCCAATTGGCGCTTAATGTAACGCTTGAATAAGTGAATGTCCAGTCAAACGCTCCGGTACCGTCACGAACTACCACCGGCGCTGACGGAGGCGTTGGGTCTGGAGCCACGTACTGCCCGTTGGAATTTGTCACAGCGCTTTCTGCACCTACTCCGTTCTCTGATTTAACGGCGAAATAATATGTTGTTCCCACCGCAAGTATCAGCGATCCCCTGTTCACGTAAGTGCTGCCCCAAAGGCTTGTCCAGCCCGCAAAATTCGTGCCGCCCAATGTCGTGCCTATAGCGTACCAGTACCTGCTTATTCCCGACTCCGGGTCTGTGCTGGCAGGCCAGTTAGCGCTTAGCGTGGTTGTTGAAAATGTGAAGGTGGCATCAGTTGTGCCTGTCCCATCCCTGACTGTTGCTATATTAGTAGGAGGGCTGGTGTCTACCGCTATATACTGGCCGTTTGAATTTGTAACTGCGCTTGTAAGCCCGAACGGGTTCTGCGCCTTCACCGTGAAGTAATACGTTACCCCGCCAACCAGCGACAGCGGCTGGCGCGTAACGTAGGTTGATACCCCGTTGTCTGTCCAGCCGATGAAGTTCGTGCCACCAACTGTGGTTGAACTGATAGCGTACATGTACCTGTATATCCCGGTCTCGGCGTCTGTGCTGAAATCCCAATTGGATGATAACCCGCGGGTTGAATACGCAAACGACCAGTCGCTTGAACCCGTGCCGTCCCTGACAGCCGAAGGCGCGGTTGGAGAAGTGTAGTCCACCGCCACGTACTGCCCGTTGGAACTGGTGGTGGAACTAAAAAGCCCGATACTGTTCTGAGCATAGACGTTGAAATAGTAGGTCGCGTTGAATGAAAGAGATAAACCGGTGCGGGTTACGCTGGTGGAAGCCCAAACGAATGACGATGACGCGGCATCTGTTGCGCCGGGAGTAGTTCCTATGGAATACCAGTATTTGCTTATCCCTGACTCAGGGTCTGAACTTGCGTTCCAGTTAACCGAGAGTGTGGTTGTTGAATAAGTAAAAGAAATGTCCCCTGACGGGCCGGTGCCGTCGCGGACAGCTGCAATGTCCGAAGGCGGTGTGTTATCCTGGGAGACGTACTGGCCGTCTGATGTGGTTATGTCGCTGAGCAGGTTTATGCCGTTCATGGACCTGGCTGAATAGTAGTAGGTAACACCGACTGTAAGTGAAAGGTTTGATCTGGTGACGTTAGTTGACAGGTTCACCGGCTGCCATCCGCCTGATACAGCCGTTCCGCCGGGAAATGTGCCGATGGCAATATAGTATGCGCTTATGCCGGTTTCAGGATCCGAACAGGCGTCCCAGTTGGCTGATAAGCCGCTGGTGGAATAGGTGAAGCTCCAGTTCGCAGACGGGTTTGTTCCGTCGCGCACAACAACGGGCGCGGTGGGCGAGCTGGCGTCAACCACTTCCCCCCAGAACAGAGGCGACTGCATCGGGTGCGGATATGTATAAGGAGTCCAATCCGGCTTCACTGTATCTTTGTAATAATCCCTGCCGGCTATGAGGTACCCTCCAGCTTCATTCCCGAGGCCGTTATAAGATACGATAAAATCCAGGTTGGTTCCGTTGATCGTATTGTTCCATTCATAACAGGGAGCCGGGTCCTGTACCCTGTCTCCGTCCGGGTCAGCCCCCCGCCCGGTGTTGTCCATGCAGGGATAACCATTTGTGATCTTAAAACTATCCCCGTTATACCAGCTTTTACGAAGCCCGCTATGCGGGATTCCCTGCGTAACCTGTATGGCATCGCCTACCAGCCAGCTATTGCGCGTGCCTCCGGTTAAAGCTGCCGTGAGTGTGCTGCTATTAGGGTTTGCTGTGATCATTCCGTAGCTGTTATCGGTTACATTATAAACATAAAAGAGATTTTGAAGCGTTCTCGGATACCAGACGTTCGGGGTGCGGTCCGTGCTGGTGATGGTCTGCCCGTTGACCGTGGCAACAGTGCCTGAAGAAATTATCGTGAATCCCTCAATGAATCCGCTGGAAACAGTAATAGTATTTGAAGTATTTCCTGTAATTTTGCCTACGCTGTCGTCAGTCTCATTCCAGACGGCATAGTCGGCCCATTGGTTTATTGTCCAGTTTTTCCCCGCGCAGGCCAGGGCCTGTTGCCCGTCAATGCCGGTATGGGTACCTGTATCAAGGGGAGCGTTGCCGTCAATTGCCTGCATGCCGTCACATCTATTATAAGCCCCATATGAAAAACACGACCTGTGAACTGTAAGTAAAATATTGTACGAGTTGTACAAACCTATAACCGTGTTGCTGGATACGATAGCGTTACCTCCGGTAATGCTGAAAGGGACCATCATTTGGCCTGAATTCAAGTATCCCGTCCAGGTATTATTATAAATTTCAGCGCTTAACGAACCCCTCTGGCCGGCTGCAGCGCCGGGTGAATAAACTTCTATTTCCGTGTTACATATTTGATTATGCCTGACCACCGTTTGGCAGCCGTTATGGCTGTCAATCCAGGGCCTGTTAGCGTTCATGGGCGCGGCCGGGTCGTAATAAACATAATTATCTTCAAAAAAAGTCGCGTTTGATGTTCCGTAAACAAGCGGTTTGGTATAAACCAAATTACCGCCACCGCTAAGAGAACACTGCTGAACATTGGCATTACTGGGATAGATAATACACTGCCAGGTGCAGTTGTCTATCAGCCCGTTTTCCCCGCCGCTTAGGCCGAATACTTTATACAAATTCAAAAACTTACAATGGTCCACTCTCCACATTCTGCCTGTGATGCTAATTGCCAAGCTGATACCGCCGTTTGGGTAATTCACTCCGTCCCAACCCCGGACGGTAAGGTGGCAAAGGCGGAATTTTTTCCCGTCAGCCACCGTTATGCTAAAAGGAACGCTGCCCGAGACAGGCGTGTCATCTATTATGATGGTTTGGTCTATCCCGGCGCCTTTAATGGTAATCCCTTTAGTTACGCTGAGAGAATTTCGCCATACTTCTGTGCCGGCGGGAATCATAACCGTGTCGCCGTCCTCTGCCTGGCTTACCTGGTACATCACCGCACCCCTGGTGCAATCGGTGGCAATATGGACATCTGCGTAAAGCGAGGAGGCGAGTAAAAGAATGGGAACGGTTCCTGTTATTACGCAGTTTATGACACCCTTAATCATCTGCCGCAATTGTTTTGACATTTTTTCTCCGTGTTTTCAAAATAATGGGGACGGTTCTCATTTGTGCATAACTCTCCCTATTGTTTTTCCACAATATGCCATAATGCTATCAGAATCCTTCAGGTTTGTTTTTGAGTTATCCACAAATGAGAACCGTCACTCATTTCGTTAGCGCTATTTTCCCGGTTACGGTGTCACCGGAACTGCTGGTGATCTTGTATATGTATATGCCCCGGCCGACTTTTTCGCCGTCAGAGTTTTTTCCGTCCCAGAGTATCTCGCCTGTCGCGCTTGAAAGCTTCCGGATCAACCGCCCGCTTACGGTGTAAATGTTCACTTCTAAACTTGTTGTCCCCGCAATTCTGAATTTCATCGGGTTGGCGGTTGATGGCTGGGCAGGGTTGGGGTATGCGTGGACATTTTCATTTATCGGCTGGACATCGCTCTGGGTTGTGAACACCGCATCCGCGGATATCGTTTCAAAACCCGAGCCCTCCCGGGTTATTACGCGGTAGTGGTAACCCGCGGCCGGGGTTAAACCGGTAAGCGTTACCGAATGGTCGGTAACCAGTGCGCTGTCTTCCATGGTGTACTTTCCGTATGACGTTGTCCTGCCGTAGTTCACCTGGCTGGTGGCAGGGCGGTCGGTGGTCCAAGCGATTGTCGCGGTGTTTGCGGTAATACCGCTGACTGTTATGTTGGATATTACAGGGTACGGCGGCGTGGACCAGTTCTCAACCACGTACTGCCCGTTGGAATTGGTTACAGAGCTCTGGGAACCTACCCCATTCTCGGCTTTCACTGTGAAAAAATATGTTGACCCGATCGATAACACAAGGTTATTTACGGTTACCGATGTGTTTGTTTCGTTGTCTGTCCAGGTTGCTACATCCGTATCACCCGCAGAAGTACCTATCGCGTACCAGTATTTTGTGATACCAGACTCCGCGTCAGCGGAGGAGTCCCAGTTTGCGCTCAGGGTTACGCTTGAATACGTGAACGTCCAGTCAAACGAGCCGGTTCCGTCCCTGACAATTGCCGGCGCACTGGGAGGCGTGGGGTCGGGCGCTATGTACTGGCCGTTGGAATTCGTAATTGCGCTTTCAGCTCCTACACCGTTTTCCGCCTTTACGGCGAAATAATAGGTTGTCCCCACGGTGAGTATCAGTGAACTTCTGTTCACGTAGGTGCTGGACCAAATGCTTGTCCAGCCGGCGAATTCCGTACCTCCGGGCGATACCGCGCTGATTGCGTACCAGTACCTGCTGATCCCGGATTCCGAATCGATAGACGAGGGCCAATTGGCTGAAAGCGTCGTTGTGGAATACGTGAATGCAGTATCCGTTATTCCCGTGCCATCGCGCACCACCGATATATTTGTCGGCGGGCTGGTGTCAACGGCTATATACATGCCGTTGGAATTTGTCTGCGTACTTTGCAATCCGAACGGGTTTTGCGCTTTCACAGTGAAGTAATATGTTACCCCGCCAACCAGCGACAGGGCCTGGCGTGTCACGTAGGTTGACACACCGTTATCTGTCCAGCCGACGAAGCTTGTCCCGCCGAGGGTTGTTGAGCTGATAGCGTACCAGTACTTTGATACGCCCGTCTCGGCGTCTGTGCTGGCGTCCCAGTTGGCTGATAAACCCCTGGTTGAATACGCGAACGACCAGTCGCTTGCTCCGGTGCCGTCCCTTACAAATGCCGGGGCGCTAGGAGGCGTGTAGTCCTGCGCGACATATTGCCCGTTTGAGCTGGTGGTTGAACTTACAAGCCCGATGCCGTTCTGGGCGTAGACGTTGAAATAATACGTTGTGTTGAATGAAAGCGATAATCCTGCGCGGGTTACGCTGGTGGATGTCCACAGGTATGCAGGCGCGGTTACATCTGTCGCGCCGACTGATGTGCCTATAGAGTACCAGTACTTGCTGATCCCGGATTCCGAGTCGGTAGACGAGGTCCAGTT
>MGVM01000155.1 GCA_001800495.1 Elusimicrobia bacterium RIFOXYB2_FULL_48_7 | reverse complement strand
TCAGCCGCAGCAGCCAGGTCTTTTCAACAATATTCCCAGCGCGCCGCCCAAAATACAGGATTTTTCTTATGTGTTGGATAAGCTCGCAGAACAACCCGAGTACCCCGAGCCTCTAAAAAATAAAATCAATTTCATTGAAAGTAATGGCAAAACAACTGTAACCTTCAAGGGGCTTATTACCGATGAAGTTGAGACTGATTTATCTAAAATATTCAAGGGAAAACAGCTGGAAGATTTTGAAAAAGCAATAAAACAGCACAGGATTATACAGCAAGCCCAGCTTGCCCCGGCTATGAGAGGCGAAACACTTGTAGTCCCGCGGATTTGCGTGAATATTCAGGGTGTGTTGGAACTCGTTGAAGCTGAATTATTCTTAGATGCAACACAATGGAATCCGCTTGATTATCCTGCTGAATTTTCTGACGAAGAGTTTAAGCTTGAAGAAGGGGCTCAATCATTTGAGGTTGATGTTGAAGGAAGAAAGGTTGTATATCATGCGCTTAAGCAAATGGAGTTTATTGATTTAGATAATGTGCCAACGGAATGGAAGGAAAATGAATTTATCCGCTGGATTGATATGCAAATCCACCAGCCGGATGTGTCTCAAACAATAATGATTGAGTTTATAAGAAGAATATTAGCAGACTTAATCAATAGCAAAAAGAAGTCTTTGTCAGCCCTTGTCCGCTCAAAATATATATTAAGTAAAGCCATAATAAAAAAGATAGCGGGATATAGAGAAATTGCTGTTAAAAAAGGGTATCAAAAACTGCTTTTTGAAGATAAGGGCAAAGTGGAGACAAGTTTCACCCATTCTTTTGATTTTAAAGCGGAATTTTATCCTGCCCGGGAGCCATTCTACAGCGGCAGTTATAAATTTCAAAAGCATTTCTACCAAATGATAGGCGACTTGAAGCCCGAAGGCGAAGAATTTGACTGTGCTGTTTTAATAGATAGTTTACCGGAAGTTAAGCATTGGGTACGTAATATATCCAGGAATCCTGAGTTTTCCTTTTGGCTGCCTACTTCAACAGACAGGTTTTATCCGGATTTTGTTGCAGAACTGAAAGATGGCCGCCTGCTTGTAATTGAATACAAGGGCGCGCACATAGAAGATTCGGCTGATACTTTAGAGAAAAATAATATAGGGCTGTTATGGGAAGAAAAAAGCAAAGGCAAGGGGTTGTTCTTAATGGCAGTGAAGAAAGGCCATGATGGAAAAGATGTTTCTGCTCAACTAAAAGATAAAATCAAATAGAGTCAGTACCAAGTGAGTAATTCCGGATTCCGGGGACACAATACTTATTATGGCGGTTAAATTAACCGCGGCGCGGCAATATAAACAACATATCGGGAAAAAAATCAAAGGAGTAAAACCATGACGGAAATAAACCTGTCCTGCATTCCCATAATCATCGGCGCCGCGATAATGCTGTTTAGCATTGTCAGGTTCAGGAAAATATTCGCGGTAATGGACCTGGTCCCCGCGGCGAACCGCAGGAATGTTTCGCTGTTCCTGAAAACGCATATAATTCTGATGGTGTTCTTTTTGGCCGGTTATATGGCGGTCGGGTACGCGTTTTGTTCCGGGCTGCATATTATCAGCGAGCCGTTAGTAGGGCTGATATTTTTGTTCGGGGCTGTTTTTGTGCTCCTGGGGGTATTTATCCAGGATGTGCTTATCGGCCAGGTAAGGAAACACGTCTCCGCCGTCAACCAGGTAGAGAAGATGGTGGCCCTGGGCCAGCTGGCAAGCGGGGTGGCGCATGAATTGAATAACCCATTGACCGTGATTTTAGGGTTCGCCCAGGCAATCAAAAAAGAAACAGCGGGCAATAAGCCCCTGGAAGAATCCGCGGCAAAAATCGAAAGGGAAGCGAAGAGGTCCATGGAGTTGGTTCGCGACCTGCTGGTTTTTTCCAGGAGGGAAAAGATAGAGACGGAAGAAATCGACCTGAACAAGGCCATAGACAGCGCGCTTGCCCTTATACAGCCCCGGCTAAAAATGAAAAATATAGAATTGGCCAAAAGCTTCGGGGATTTACCGGGTTTCAATGCCAATAGAAACAAGATACAGCAGCTGGTAATAAACCTTTGCAATAATGCTGTAGATGCGTCAGCCAACGGCGATAAACTGATGATATCCACCAAATACGCCGGGGGCTTTCTTGAGCTCCGGATAAGCGATACCGGCCCCGGGATCCCGGAAGAAATAAAGAAGCATATTTTCGAGCCGTTCTATACCACAAAAGAAGAAGGAAAAGGCACCGGGCTCGGCTTGAGCCTGTGTTATGAGATAGTGAAAAAGCATAATGGGACCATTGAAGTATACAGCGAGCTTAATAAGGGGACTGTTTTTACCATCAAGTTCCCCGGTAAAAACCCGCCGCCAGCCGCTTCCTAAAGAACACGCCTCCATCCCACGCTTCACTCCAAAACCCCTCATTTAATTATGATTGAAAGTTCATATGTGACATTTGACATTTCAAGGATAAAACACGTATTTCCCTCGTACCGGGAACTAATTACCGGAATTTGCGTCTACCCAATTTAGATTAACAAGGTATGCAAAAATATTTAAGATTTATGGTATAATATTGATAGTTAGCAAAACAGGAGGATTTTTATGACCATTCAAACACTGCAAGTCCTGAAAAAAGCATTACTGCTCCCGCCTATAGAAAGGGCAGAATTGATTGAAAAAGTATTTAACAGTTTTGATTATCATGGCAGGGATAATTTTGACGCCTTATGGGCAAAAGAAGCAGAAGATAGGATCAATGCTTTCGAAAAGGGCAGGTTAAAGGCTGTTTCCGTAAAAAAAGTTTTTGGCAGAATTGAGAAGTTAAAATAATGCCGCTAAAAATAATATTTCTCTCAACTGCAGAGCATGAATTTATAGACGCGGTAAAATATTATAATGCCCAAAGCGAAGGCCTCGGTTTTGAGTTTGCCGCGGAAATAAAATATAGCCTGGATAGAATCATTCAGTATCCGCTTGCCTGGCACAAACTTTCTGAACGCACCCGCCGTTGCAGAACCAGCCGTTTCCCATATGGTGTTATCTATCAACAGAAAAAAGACTGTGTTTTAATAATTGCCATTATGCATCTGCACAGAAGACCTGAAACCTGGCAGGCAATAATAAATAGATTGCATAAAAAGTAAATCTTAGCCCAACCTTACCCCCTTAACACAAAATTTACAAGCCCGTACTTTAATGCCAGTTCAGCCATAATCCATTAACAAACCCATTTATTTTTCAGCATTCCATCTGCCGCATATCCTTTACCCGGGAACTAATATCCTGAATTTGCGGAAGAAACCCGTGCGTTTCGTTCAAAAACCCTTCGATGCAGATTACTGCTAACAAAACTGCTAACAAAACCCTGCTAACAAAACCCTTGATTTTTACGGTTTCTGTGCTATACTAATAATAGGGATAATTGGGATTATTGGTATATTTGGATTTTGTTGGGATATTTAAGGAGGAACATAATGGCTGAAACAGGCGAAGTATTAACAACTTACCAGATCAGCAAACTCTGCAAGGTGGACCTCTCAACGGTCATTGATTGGATCAACCAGGGCAAAATGAAAGCTTACCGCACGCCAGGGGGGCACAGAAGGATAAAAATGGAGGATTTCAAGTCCTTCCTCAAGGAATACAATATGCCTGTCCCCGGGGATATCGGCGCTGAATTGAAACCAACAATACTAATTGTGGATGACGAACCTGCTGTCCTTAAAATGATCACCGCCGTCATCAGGAAAATTGACCCGGGAATCAGGGTTGAAACCGCTCTTGACGGGTTTGACGCGGGCAGGAAAATTATTGATTTTCATCCATGGCTGGTTGTGCTGGATTTAAGCCTGCCCGGAATCGACGGTTTTGAGGTATGTAAAAGGATCCGCGAAGACAAGCGCCTGGATAATATGAAAGTGCTTGCTGTTACCGGCTATAATTCCCCCGAGAACAGGAAACAAATACTCGCCTGCGGGGCAGACGAGTATATGGCAAAGCCGTTTGATACGGATGTTTTGGCGGAAACCATAAACAAAATGATAAATAAGGATTAAAGGAGGGGGCCGGATGACAGCTGCAAACAAGGAAAAACGGAGCAGGATACTGGTTGTTGACGATGAACCCGACATAGTAATAATCCTGGGAGAGTTTTTGAGCAAGGAAGGCTTCAAGGTGTTCACCGCGCACACCGGCGCGCAGGCGCTTGAAAAGGTCAAGAATGAGCAGGTACACCTGGTCCTGCTGGATATCGCCATGCCGGGAATGGACGGGATAGCGGCTTTGAAGGAGATCAAGAAACTGAAGCCGGAAATGAACGTGATAATGATAACCGCGTACAGGGATGCTGAAAAGGTTGTCAATGCATTCCGCCTGGGCGCTTTTGACTGTGTTTTCAAACCGATCGATTTCAAGTATTTAAGGAACAGCATTTTCGCGAAACTCCTGGAGTGAAAAAAATGGTTGTTGAGGAGGCCTGCCATGGAAAAGAATGTCCTGGTTATTGATGACGAGCAGGGGATGCGGGATATGTTTTCTTTTGAATTGACCCGGCAGGGCTATAATGTTTCCGTGGCGGCTGGCGGCGAAGAAGCGCTGGGATTAATGGAAAAAAACGATTTCGACATATTGTTCCTGGATATGATAATGCCTAAAATGTACGGCCTGGAATTTTTAAAAATACTTAAAGACAAAAGGAAAAGCAACGCTGTTATTGTCTTGATGACCGGTTTTTGCGCTGATGAGCTGATAGAAGAAGCAAAAGATTTGGGCGCCGCCGTGTGTTTGAAGAAGCCCTTTGATATAGCGTGTGTCCTGGATACAATAAGCAAAAATACAGGCCGCAAAGGCAAGGCATAGGGGAATAAATGGAAATATTTACATTAATCAGCCTGGTTAGTTCAATAATCTGTTTTTCACTGGGGAATTTTATTTATTATAAAAATCCCAGGGAGCCGCTGAACAGGGTTTTTTCGGTATTGAGCATTGTTCTTGCCTGTT
Organism: Elusimicrobia bacterium RIFOXYB2_FULL_48_7; assembly: GCA_001800495.1. GTDB lineage: Bacteria > Elusimicrobiota > Endomicrobiia > CG1-02-37-114 > XYA2-FULL-39-19 > OXYB2-FULL-48-7. The sequence continues at coordinate 905 of MGVM01000155.1, read as the reverse complement.
GGACATTCGCTGAATTCATGGTCAGGCAGTCTGCCAGCCAGGAAACAGCGTATTTCTGGATCAAGACAACTTTCTACCTGCCGTTCATTGTGCCTTTATTGCTGCATTTTGCCCTTATTTTCACGGATAGCCCCGGACTCAAGGCTGCCTGGATTTATGTATTAGTTTACACCCCGGCGGTTATTGTTTCTTTTTTGAGGGTTTTTACGGATTTGATGTTCACAAAACCTGTCCTGGTGTACGGTTATTATAACTTGTACTCCGGTATTCCGGATCCGCCGTACCTGTACTGGGCTAATGCGGTTTGGTTTGTTTCCTGGGGTATATTATCAATAATATTATTAACCAGGTACCATTTTACCGGCGCCAATGAAATAAAGAGAAAACAAGCAAGGCTGATCGTTACGGGTTATATAATCTGTGTAATTCCTTTTTGTATCGAAATATTTATTCTGCCGTTTTTGAATGTGAATATACCGCAGTTAGATGCGTTATATATTATCATTGTCATGGGTTTTGCCGGGTATGCTGTCTGGAAATACGAGTTGTTCGTTTTCAATCCCGGGACTGCGGCCGAAGGTATCCTTTCGATAATGTCGGATGCGCTGGTTTTATGCAATACAAAAGGAGAAATTATCAGGGTTAATACTGCCGGGTTAAAAATGCTGGGCTACGGAGAGAAGGAACTTGCCGGGTATAAGCTGGATGAATTATTTGTGACAGACAAGCAGGTTGACAGGGGAAACGGGTTCCTGTTTAACGCGATAAATGAACAAAACTATTCCTTGTCGGCAAGGTCTCGTTCCGGCAGGCTGGTTCCAGTGATTATTTCAAGTTCGCCGTTCAAGGACAAGAACGGCCAGGTAGCTGGTTTCATCGTTAATATAAAAGACGTAAGTGAATTA
>MGVM01000154.1:851-6829 GCA_001800495.1 Elusimicrobia bacterium RIFOXYB2_FULL_48_7 | reverse complement strand
CAATATCCGTTACGGCAACCGGCCTGGCATTAACGCAAAATGTTACCTACTATATAAGCGTAAAAGCTGAAAACAACGTGGGCTTAGAAAGCGCTGCCGCGGCAACGTCCAACGGGCAGGTAGTCCTGGTCTCGGTACCCGCGGACACAACGCCTCCGGTAATATCGCTTGTATCAGCGCAAAGCATTACCGCAACCGGCGTGACTATCATCTGGACAACCAATGAACCCTCAAGCAGTTTGGTGGAATACGGCAAGCTGGTTAATTACGATAAGGTCACGGCCCTGGATTCAACGTTGAACACAGCCCACAGCATGACAATTGCAAATTTAACCGCAGGCACCGCGTATCATTTCAGGGTAATAAGCGCGGACGCCTCGAATAATGAAACTACCTCGGCAGACTACACATTTACAACGCTTGCGGCTGCGATATCCATACCAGAAAGCGTGCGCGCCTACCCGAACCCGTGCAGAATATCAGAGGCCAATCCCGCCAGGTTCCGTTCGGGCGGGGAAAACATCAGCAAAGTAGCCATATACACCGTAAGCGGGCGTCTGATCAAAGAGCTTTCCCCGATTGGGGCTTCATCAGCCGAGATCACCTGGGACGGCACAAACACAGACGGGGAAAAACTCCGCCGCGGCATCTACATCTACAAAATCACCTCTTCTGACGGTTCCTCCTCCACCGGCAAGATAGTGCTTACGAAGTAAGCGTTATCGCGTAGCCCCAAAACCAATAGGTATAAGGGTTTTGGGACTTCGTCCAACTCAGTCCTCGTGCCATGAACGGGGGCAAGATAGTGCTCAAATAACAGGGACGGTTCTAGTTATTTTCCTAAACATATTTTGATAAAGCATAATAACTAGAACCGTCCCTGTTATTTCCAAACAGCGGATAAATTTATATAATAGGCGCACATAGAAGTAAAAGGAAAAAGAAAATGCCTATCCGGGATATTATCACCGCAGTAGTAATGGGTGTCGTTGAAGGGCTTACGGAATTCCTCCCCATCTCATCCACCGGCCACCTCATCATAACAGGCGAGCTTCTCAGTTTCAACGGGGAAATGGCTAAGTTGTTTGATGTGTTTATCCAGCTCGGCGCGATACTGGCTGTTGTCTGGATTTACAGGAGCAAGCTCTTCAGGCTTGCCGCAACCATGGTTTCTGACAGGCCTGCCAGGGATTTCCTGCTCAAGATCGGGATCGCGTTTCTGCCTGCAGCGGGCATCGGTTTTTTTGCCCATAAGTTCATAAAGCAGTACCTTTTCGGCCCTGTAACCGTAGCCGGCGCTTTGATTGCCGGGGGGGTGATAATGCTGTTCATAGAAAGCCGCAGACACAAGGATAAAATAAATGAAATGGAAGATATCACATTCACGATCGCGTTGATCGTAGGGTTTGCGCAGGTTTTAGCTTTATTCCCCGGCGTATCCAGGGCCGGCGCCACGATCATGGGCGGCCTCCTGGCGGGCATGTCAAGAAAAGCGTCAACGGAATTCTCATTCCTGCTGGCTATTCCTGTCATGTTCGCCGCGACGCTTTTTGACCTTGCGAAAAACTATTCTCTTTTAACGCTTCATGATACCGGCATACTCGCTATAGGTTTTGTTACCGCGTTTTTCTCGGCGCTCCTGGCAATCCGCTGGCTCATTAAATTCGTTTCAAGCCATGATTTTAAACTTCTCGCTTACTACCGGATAATAATAGGGTGTGTTGTTTTTTCGGTATTTCTTAAATGAAAATGAAAAATCAGTCAGGAATCAAAAACATCGGCTACCTGATGCATTTCACGCATTACGACCCGCTGTGGATTTCTCAAAAAAAGAAGGAAAAACCCTTCGATATGGCCGTCGGGCGTGAAATAGTTGACGCGCTGGCAAAGCAGGGCTTCAATACGCTCGCGATCGATATCGAAGACGGCGTGCAGCTGCCATCCTTCCCGGAACTCCGCAGGCATTATTCGGTTCCCCTTGCGTACCTTAAAGATATTATCAGCAGGGCAAGAAGCAATGGGATGGAGATCATCCCGAAAATGAATTTTTCACAGAGCCCGAAAAACCAGCATAACCACTGGTTCAGCCCTTACAACAAACTTAATGATTCGGAAAGGTACTGGAAAAAAGCGTTTGATATTATTGACGAGATCATCGGAATCTGCCGGCCGGAGCGGTTTTTCCATATAGGTATGGACGAGGACACCCAGCGGACTCCGGCGCAGTACATAAAGGCAGTGAATATCCTGCACAAGGGGCTTAAAGCCCGCGGCCTGCGTACAATAATGTGGAATGATTCAACACACATTGGAAAAGCGATGTATACCTGCGTTGAAAAAGTATATGCAGCGGAGCAGGTGATTTCGAAGGATATAGCGCAGGTGATATGGGATTATATCGGCGCCCAGCCCGCCGGGGCAGAACGCCTGAAAAAAAATGGTTTTGAAGTCTGGGGCGCTCCTGGCCGGATCCTGCAGAGCGTTTCGCAGTGGCGCGACGCCGCGGAAAAATCCGGGTGCAGCGGCCTGCTTATGACCCAGTGGGCGCCGGTGTGCAGGGAAAACAGGGTTGCGCTGCTTGAAACAATCAACAAGATGGGGCCGTATTACACCTGCAAGCTGGAATCAATCCACAAAATGTTCACCGGGCCTGTCCTGACGCCAAACCGCATTAAGGGCCCGCTCAAGAATTTCAAGAAACTCCTGCTTCCGCCGGAATGTTATATAACAAACTGGATGGCGCTGGGCCCGTTTGCTTTCAACCCGCACAAATATAAAGGAAAGGAAGCTAATGAAGTCATCGATGACGACAATTTCGTGAAGGGGAACGAAAGCACGCTTGTATGCGCCCGGACCGGAGCGCTCCAGTACGGCAAAAAATGGAGAAAACATTCCGCTCCCCTGGACCCGCTTTGCCATGTGTCGGTTGATTTGGCGAGGTTGTACGGCAAAAAGGATTATCACCTTGCATACCTCGCAGCCAATATTTACAGCCCGAAGGAAGCCGATGGTTATAACCTGCACATCGGTTCGGATGATTACCTCAAGATTTGGGTGAACGGCAGGCAGGTTTATGTCTACAATTACAAGTCCAGGGCATCGGTGCTGGACGCGGACAAGGTGGAAGGCATATCCTTGCGCAAGGGCTGGAACACGATAGTAGTGAAATGTGTCAATCTGAAGGATACCTGGGATTTCTTCCTGCGGTTTTCTGATAAAAAAAACAATCCGTTAATTATTGGGAGATAACATGAACGAAAAACTTGTATGGTTTAAAAGCGAAGGTATCAACCTCGCCGGAGTGCTGCACCTGCCGGAAAAACTGAAAGCAGGAAAAAAAGTTCCGGGCATCGTCCTGTTCCACGGTTTCACCGGAACAAAACTTGAGCCTGGCAACCTTTTCGTGAAAGCTGGCAGGTATTTCGCCAAACAGGGTTTTGCTACGCTCAGGTTTGATTTCCGGGGTTGCGGCGACAGCGAAGGCGATTTTATTGATACGACTCTGCCCAGGGAATTGATTGACGCGGAAAACGCGGTGAAATATTTAATGAAACGCAATGAAATAGACTCCTCGCGCATCGCGATAGCAGGTTTAAGCATGGGCGGTGCAGTTACGGCATGTACTGCTTATAAATTCAGGGAAATCAGGACTGCCGTTCTCTGGAACCCTCTCGCAAAAACCTCTCACGTGGCGGTTTCCATCCGGTCCAGGACGGGAAAACCAAAAGGCGCCGCATTAAAATTCCCTGTTGAAGTGAACGGATGGAGAATCAGCAAAAAATTTGTTGAAGACATGGTAAAAGTAGATCCCCTGGCAGACATAGCCAAATTCCGGAATCCGGTCCTGGTGGTCTGCGGGTCAAAAGATGCGTCCATTGACCCAATCCATTCACAGTATTTCATTGATGCCGTAACCTCACCCAAAAAGAAAGTCACCATACCCGGTGCGGACCACACCTTCACCACCTTTAAGCACCAGGCCAAAGTTTTCAAACTCACCGCGGACTGGATAAAAAAGCACACCTGCTAATCTAATTTACCGCTAATCAAACAATTATTAACAAAACCCTTGCGCTTCGGCTCACCATGAGCCTCAGCATCACACCCAAGCTACGCTAACGCGTAAGGAAGCTCGGGTATTTCGCTCCAAGCTCAAAGCCGTTCTTGCTTCGCAAGAAATTTGTAAAAAAGAGCTTGACTTTTCAGTGTTTTCATGTTATTATATATTAGATAGAAAGTATTTAGAAAAACGCATATAAATCATTACTTTTAATACAAGGAGAACAAAAATGAACAAAATCAGTGCAGTGATCAAAAAGAACATGCTTCAAGAGATAAAACTAAACAACGGTTTTACACGCAACGAAATAAGCGCCCATATGCACCTGAGGTTTCCTACGGTGGCTAAATTCACCCAGGCGCTGGTAAACGAGGGGTGGATAATAGAATCAGACGCCCAGGACTCCAGCGGGGGAAGAAAACCCAGGGTTTTGCAGATTAACCCAAAAGTTGTTTCCGGGATAGGCATTGACCTTGGCATTAACAGCATCCGGCTGGTCCTGTGCGACTTGAGCGGGGAAATAAGCTTCAGGCAGGAATATAAAATAAAAGGATCAGTCCCGGTTGTCAACCAGCTTAAAGCTATTATAAAGGAAGTAACCGGCAAGTTCAGAAAAATCGCGATAAAATGCATAGGTATCGGAAGCAACGGGTTTGTGAATTACCTGTCCGGCAGGTCCATCTATTCCACGCACATGGCGGGGCTCGATGACATTCCCTTGAAGGATATCATTGAAAAAGAGTTCGGTATTTATACGGCGGTAGATGATATTTCCAGGGTGTTCGCTTTCGCGGAAAGCCAGCCCGGCGCCAGGGCCCCTAAAACGGATTTTGTATACATATTCCTTGACAGCGGTATCGGCTGCGGGATATTCCTTGACGGGAAACTTTTGCGCGGGGACATCGGGGTTTCAGGGGAAATCGGGCACATAAAGGTTTCGGATAACGGCATCAGGTGCGGCTGCGGCAACACCGGGTGCCTGGAAACCTATGCTTCAACTATATCTATTGTCAGGCAGGTAAAGGAAGCTATTGCCCAGGGAGTACATTGTTCGTTAAGCGGTAAAAGCGGCATTTCCATTGACGATATTATAAAAGCGGCGCGGGAAGGCGATAAACTGGCATTGAGCGTCATGACTGAGGCTGCTGAACATGTGGGAAAGGTGTGTGCGAATGTTTTGAATATCTTCGGCATCAAAAGCATTGTTATCGGAGGAAAATTGAAGGAAGCGGGAGAACTGGTCCTGGGCCCGGTAAGGAGAATAGTAAAGGAACAGTCCCTGGGCCTGCTGGCAAATGAAACAGAAATAAAAGCTTCTTCCTTAAATGACGACGGCGGCGCCGTAGGGGCCGGCCTGCTGGCGTTAAATTCGCTTTTTGATTCAGGTGAAATCTACAAAATTAAATCGATCAGGGGGGAAAAATGAATTCAAGGGAAAGGATTTTATCGGTTTGGAACGGGAAACAGCCGGATCATGTTCCCCTGACTACATGGTGTTTCGGTTTTACTCCTCCACAGAAACTGCGCTGGGATAATACCGGCAGAAGCATAAAACACTGGTACTCTAAAAGGCATGAACACCTTCACACCCTGCCGCAATCCTGGGATTTGGAGGATGATTTCAAGAGGGTGCTGGCATGGCAGTCGATCGGGGTGGATGATATTCTTGATGTGTCCGTGCCCTGGAGCGTTCACCCCGGTGTTACCTGGAAAGATAATGTTGTTTCTGCCGTTTCTAAAGAACTATATCCGGTAATGGTGCGGGAATACAATACTCCCGGAGGCGCGCTGACACACGCTGTCAGGAAAACCGGGGAGGAAATTGAGGATGGCTGGGTCATCCAGCCCGGCTATGTCCCGCTTATTGAGGATTACAATGTTCCGCGCGCGGCGAAGCATATAGTCACCGGCCCGGCCG
>MGVM01000154.1:599-741 GCA_001800495.1 Elusimicrobia bacterium RIFOXYB2_FULL_48_7 | reverse complement strand
GTCTGGTTCGCCGGCACCGAGGGGGCGATCATGCTGGCAATGGACGAACCAGCGGCTTTCGGCGAATTGATCGATATTATTTTTGAAACGGACCTGGCAAGGACAGAACTGGCAGTTTCTGTGCCAGGCGTGGACATGGTGG
>MGVM01000154.1:0-511 GCA_001800495.1 Elusimicrobia bacterium RIFOXYB2_FULL_48_7 | reverse complement strand
CCTGGCGCACAAACACGGCAAGAAATTCGGCTACGTAATGACCACCGGCGTGGAAAAGCTCGGGCCGCGCCTGGCTGCCGCAGGGGTTGACGTGCTTTATTTCATTGATCCCCTGCAGGACCGGGTTTCGCTGGAGAAGGCCTATAAACTTCTTGGTTCAAGCATCACCATGGTGGGGGGGATCAATACACTGTCGCTTTCTTCCGGCAATTACAGAAAAATTTATGATGATACGCGCCGCGCCATTGATATTTTAGGGCCCACAAACAGGTTCATACTTCAGCCGGTTGACTCGCTGTTCCCGGATACGCCCTGGGAAGGCATGGAGCAGGTCATTAAAGCATGGGAGGGTTCATGGAAATATTAAAGCAAAATAAATTGTTCTGGTTTCTGCTGGCAGTTGTATTGCAGGGTTGCGCAATATGTTTCTCGGCGGATGCGCTTCAAAATGAAGCGGCCTGGCTGCACGTGGATGGAAGGTACATAAAGGACGGCAACGGAAAGATATTTA
>MGVM01000153.1 GCA_001800495.1 Elusimicrobia bacterium RIFOXYB2_FULL_48_7 | reverse complement strand
TTGTTTTACCACGTTTTCCGGTGTGAGTTCCTCTGCTTCCGCTTCGTAGGACAGGATTATCCTGTGCCTGAGCACATCCATGGCGACTGATTTCACATCGTCCGGGGTCACATAGCCGCGGCTGTGCAGGAAAGCGTAGGCTTTGCTGGCTATTGAAAGGTTAATCGTGGCCCTGGGGCTCGCGCCGTAGGCGATGGAGGATTTAAGTTCCGCAAGTTTGTAGTTTTCAGGGTTGCGGCTCGCAAAAACTATGTCTATTATGTAGTTCTTGATCTTCTCGTCTATGTAAACCTGCTTGACTACCTCGCGCGCCTTGAGAATGTCCTTCGGGTTGATTATTTTTTTTGCTTCCGGGACAACATTGTCGGTCATGCGGTCCATTATCTTGCGCTCTTCGTCTTTTTCGGGGTAGGTTATCTTCGCTTTCAGCATGAACCTGTCCACCTGCGCCTCGGGAAGCGGGTAGGTGCCTTCCTGCTCAATAGGGTTCTGGGTGGCAAGCACGAGAAACGGCTCGTCAAGCTTGAAGGTGTTTTCACCGATGGTAACCTGTCTTTCCTGCATGGCTTCCAGCAAAGCGGACTGGACTTTGGCGGGGGCGCGGTTTATTTCATCGGCCAGGATAATATTGGCGAACAACGGGCCTTTTTTTACCGTGAAATCCCCGGATTTCTGGTTGAAAATAAGGGTTCCTATCAAATCCGCCGGCAGAAGGTCCGGCGTGAACTGAATTCGCTGGAATTTTGTCTGGATGCAGTCGGAAAGCGTCTTTATCATCAGCGTTTTCGCCAGCCCCGGCACGCCTTCTATCAGAATGTGCCCGTTGCCAAGCAACCCGATGAGCAGGCGCTCTATCACATAATCCTGCCCGACAATAACCTTGCCGATCTCAGCGGTAAGTTCCTGGATGAACATGCTCTCTTTTTTAACCTTCTCGTTGATTTCCCGAATCCCTTCTTCCATTTCATTTCCCCCTTCATTTATTTTTCTATTTTTGACTTCGTAGTTGCCGATTTATCGGCTTCTTTGACTTTAAAGCGCCCATGCTCAAACCTGTAGACGGTTTGAATTTTGCACCTTGCTCAAAATGGGCAACTACATTATTATAACAATTTATTTTATGTTTTTTGAGCCGTTTAACATGGGGCTTAAAAAAATGCCCAGCCGGCCTAGACTGGTAGGCGGCTGGGCATTTAACACGATAGATTTATTTTTTGTGGCAGGAGGAATCTTCAGCTACCGGCTTAATGAGTATTTTTGTCGCTTCTTTCTTGCCGTCTTTTGTTTTGTAATGAACGACAACCATGGTGCCCGGAACCAGGTCAGAAACCGCCTTGATCTCTTTTCCGCAGTTAATCACAGTCTTTCCGCTCAAGGCAACCTGGCATTCGGATTTTTTGCATTTGAGCGTCAGCACATTTGCCGCCGCATCAACCGACACCACTTCACCCTTGCACATATTGAGGCACTTCCTGGCAACAGGGCACGATTTCGCCTTCATATCGCACTGTTGGCCCTGGTTTTCGCACTGGTTCGCAAAAACAAGCGCGCCTGGAACAAATGTGAATACCGTCAAACAAACAAATACCTTTACCGCGATTTTGTGAAACATCGTGAACCTCCTTTTACTCTATTATGCCTGCGTTCGCCTGCTGGGACACGGCTTCGTTCGCCTGTATTACCCAGTTCATGCGGTCATTGCACAACTGGATGGATTGGTTTATCTCATCAGCGTTCTGCGCGTAAAAATCAGCCCGGGTCCTTTTTAACAGGTCAATCTGCCTGCGATGAAGCTGCTGGATCCTGTTTAAACAATCAATTTCTTCATTATCACTGATGCCCTCAACGTCATTCAGCGCTATCTCGGTGTGTTCATGCATTGAATGAAGGGCGTTTTTGTCAATTGAATGCCTGGAGTGCGCCACTTTTTGCACTTCATCAAGCCTTTCATCTGCCAGTTCAATGTGCTTGTCCGATTTCTTGTTTTCCGCTGTTAAATAATCCAGGTCGATTTTTTCGCATAATATTTTCACTGGGTAAAAGGAATCACCGGGAATCGTCCTGTATGAATAAGACACCAACCCAATTGACGCTATTAAAAGAAAGCCCGCAGCAGTTGCCAGGCCCAAAGCCGCGCGAAAATTGAAAAAACGCCCCGCGAAGCTATGCCCTTCCGGTACCCGCGTCGTCCCGATGCGTCCCGCTGTTTCCCTTACCTTTTCAATGGCCTGGGCTAAATTGCAGTTATGAGGCATCTCCGCCGGCATTGAATTCAGTTTTTCAGCCGTGACCAGCAGGGGCGCCAGTTCCTCGGCATATTCCGGATAGGTTTCCAGGCATTCGCGGATGGTTTTACCGGCTTTTAGCCGGCTGATGGACTCATCCAGCGCGTCTTCAATGTTTTTTACTCTTTTATCCGGCATTTGTTGCTCCTTTGTTGCCTAAAATTTCCAATCTCACGTTTTTCTCCTGCGTTCCCTTCGTTTTTTCTCTTAGTGTTGTCATCGCCCTGAATTGCAGGGCCTTTACCGCGTTCTCTGACCGCTGGGTTATTTTTCCTATCTCGGCGGCGCTGAATCCCTCTATAAACCTCAGGGTTACCACTTCCCGCTGTTCCGGCGTAAGTTCCGAAAGCAGCCGGCCGAATTCCCCATAAGCCGCCATGGCGTCGCGTTCCTGCTTCTGGCTGTTTATATTAAGGAGCTCTTCATATTGCGCCATTGTTTTCTTCACCGATGACCTCTGCCTGTAATGGTCTATGACTAAGTTGGACGCTATCTTGTAAAGCCAGGTCTTGAAACTGCCCGACTGCCCGGCTATGTTTTTGACCATCCTAATGAAAACTTCGCTTGTCAAATCTTCAGCGTCACCCTGGCTGCTCACCTTGTAGAAAATGTAGTTGTAAATCCGGTGATAAAAGTGCTCGCAAAGCACTTCCAGGGCGGACAAGTCGTAATTTTTTGCTTTCGCGATAATGTCTTTTAAAAGGCTTTCATCCATGGTTTCACAATATAAGACGGATTTGAGGTGTTGGAGGTTACGCAGTGAAAACGGGGACACAATACTTAACTAATTTATCAGTTAAGTATTGTGTCCCCTGAATAATAAGCTCTTCCTTTTCCAGGTGGCGTAGATGGCGGGGTAGACCAGCAGTTCCAGTATGAAGCTTGAAAATACGCCGCCTATCATCGGGGCGGCGATGCGCTTCATTACGTCCGAACCAGTACTCATGGACCACATTATGGGAATAAGGCCCATAAAAATTGCCATTACTGTCATCATTTTCGGACGGATTCTTTTTACAGCGCCGTGAATAATTGCTTCCTCTAAATCGGCGTACGTGTTCATCTTGCCGCGGCGGACAGCATCATCATAAGACATATCCAGGTATAACAGCATAAAAACACCTGTCTCGGCATCCAGCCCCATGAGCGCGATCATCCCCACCCACACAGCGATGGATACATTGTACCCCAATATATAAAGGAACCAGATTGCGCCGACCAGCGAAAAAGGCACAGCCATCAGCACAATCAGGGACTTTACCGTGGATTTTGTATTCATGTATAATAAAAGGAAGATGATGAAAATTGTAAGGGGGATCACTATTTTCAGCCGTTCCCTCACCCTGATCATATTTTCAAACTGCCCGCTCCATTGCAGGGCATAACCTGTGGGGATTTTAACTGCTTCCGCTTTTTTCTTGGCTTCGTTCACATAACTGCCGATATCCCTGCCTGACATATCCACGTAAACATACCCGGCAAGCAGGCCGTTTTCATCCCTTATCATGGAAGGCCCCAGGGAAATATGCACGTCCGCTATTTCAGACATCGGGATCTGGGCGCCGCTTTCAGTGGGCACCAGCACCCTGTTTAGCTTCCCGATATTATCCCTTAATTCAGAAGGGTAGCGGACGTTTATGGAATATCTTTCCCTGCCTTCCACCGTAGTTGTGATGGATTCCCCTCCAATCGCGGTCAGTATCACTTCCTCGGCGTCTTTGACGCTTAACCCGTACCGCGCAAGTTTCTCCCTCTTTAAATCAAAATCCAGGAAGTATCCGCCGGCCACCCGTTCCGCGTACACGCTACGCGTGCCTTTAATGTCTTTCAATGCTGTTTCAAGCTGGATGCCTATTTTTTCAATTTCAGCCAAATCTGAACCGTAGATTTTAATTCCCACGGGCGTCCTGATGCCCGTTGTAAGCATATCAATGCGCGCTTTTATAGGCATAGTCCACGCGTTTGATACTCCGGGAAACTGCATTTTTGAATCCATCTCGGTTATAATATCATCCCAGGTAATCCTGTCGCGCCAGACAGGGCGGAAAGGCACCTGCATAAATCCCGGCAGCCAGGAATACCACCTGCTCACCTTGCGCCACTGGGCTTCCGGTTTCAGGATAACTGTTGTTTCCATCATGGAAAACGGCGCCGGGTCAGTGGAGGTTTCAGCCCTGCCGGCTTTTCCAAAAACACTTTCCACTTCCGGTATACTTTTTAATACCTGGTCCTGCGTTTGCAATAATTTTTGCGCTTCTGTCACGGAGATACCCGGGAGCGTGGTCGGCATGTAAAGAATACTCCCCTCATTCAACGGCGGCATAAATTCCTGCCCCAGCTGGAAATAAATAGGGACGGTTCCTAGTACCAAAATTATCGAGCCGATAATAACGTTTTTTCTGTGGTCTAAAACAAACTTGCAGGCAGGTTCATAAATTTTAAAGAGCACTTTGCTTACCGGGTGCTGTTCCTCGGGATAATATTTCCCGACAAAAAGTGTGTTGAAAATGTTTGCCAGCCATGTTGGTTTGAATTTTGCGTAATCCATCCGGCTGAAAAGCAGGCGGATTGCCGGGTCCACTGTAATGGCCATTATTGCGGCAATAAACATGGCAAGATTTTTACTGTAGGCAAGCGGCTTGAAAAGCCGGCCTTCCTGGTCCACCAGGGTAAACACAGGCATAAATGCAACACCGATCACGAGCAAAGAGAAAAATACCGAAGGCACCACTTCCTGCAATGCTTTCAGGCGGACTTCGTGAAAATCACCCTTTCTGCCGTTCTCAATCCATTCCTGAAGCCTTTTATAAGCGTTTTCAACCTCAATTATAGCGCCATCCACCAGCACGCCTATGGAAATAGCTATGCCGGAAATAGACATTATGTTTGAAGTAAGCCCCATGAAATACAAAGGAATAAAAGTTAAAATAACCGTGATAGGGATTGTTATTATTGGCACTATGGAAGATGGGAAATGCCACAGGAAAAACAGAATTACCAGCGCTACAATCAGCATTTCTTCCTGGAGCTGGTGAATCAGGGTATCTATGGCGCGTTTGATAAGGTCTGACCGGTCATAAACCGGCATTAGTTCAACGCCTTCCGGGAAAGAAGTTTTTACTTCCTTTATTTTTTCTTTCACCCTGTTGATCACGTTCAGGGCATTCTCCCCCTGGCGCATGATGATAATCCCGCCGACTGTATCACCCTCGCCGTTTAAATCCGCTATGCCGCGCCTGATGTCCGGCCCTATTACCACTTTTGCCAGGTTCTTTATCAAAACAGGCGTGCCGCCCCTGTTACTGACAACAATATTTTCAATATCATCAATGGATTTCGCGTAGCCCCTGCCGCGCACCATGTATTCGGTGCCGGAAAATTCCACCAGCCGGCCGCCTACATCATTATTGCCGTCACGGATGGCATCTATGAGTTTGCTTATAGGAATGTTATAGCTGACAAGCGCGTTGGGGTTTACGGTTACCTGGTATTGCTTCTGGAACCCGCCGATTGACGCCACTTCGGCGACTCCGGGCACTGATTGCAGGTAATACCGCAGGTACCAATCCTGGAAACTGCGCAATTGCGCAAGGTTATTTTTCCCGGTTTTATCTACTAGCGCATATTGGTATATCCAGCCCACACCGGTGGCATCCGGTCCCATTTCTGTTTTGACACCTTCCGGCAGTTTTGACTGTATTTTGTTGAGGTATTCCAATACGCGCGCCCGCGCCCAGTAAATGTCCGTGCCATCCTGGAATATTACATACACATAAGAGAACCCAAAATCCGAAAACCCGCGGATTGTTTTAACCTTAGGCGCGCCCAACATGGCCGATATTATGGGGTAGGTTACCTGGTCTTCTATGATGTCCGGGCTTCTGTCCCACCGGGAATAAACAATCACCTGCGTATCCGACAAATCCGGAATAGCATCCAGCGGTATATTCTTTATGCAGTAAAACGCCCCAACCAACATCACCGCCGTGAAAATCAGCACCAGGTATTTGTTTTTCGCCGAAAATTCAACAATTTTCTTTAACATGTTTTTCTTTCCGTATTTGCCGATTTATCGGCGGTGCTATGTTTTATGTATTTAACTCTTTTTTATAATTCGAACTGTTTCCATTTTGGAACTAGTTCAGCATGTGCCAATTTTGCACACACTCATTCAGAACACGCATCGTTCCGTTCGCAATGCTACTCATCCCTATCTCCGCTCGTCTCTCTTCGCAATGTATGTTCCTCATTTTTGGTTTTAAGAATTCTAAGTGAAATGTAAGTTTCACATGCACATTTATCCTCATAGCTCCTACCAATAATCTGTTCTTTGAAAAAGACAGTT
>MGVM01000152.1 GCA_001800495.1 Elusimicrobia bacterium RIFOXYB2_FULL_48_7 | reverse complement strand
ATCACCGCTGATAATGTGGCCGCCGGTTTTCAGCAGGTTGAACACCGCCTGTGTCGCCGCCACGCCGGAAGAAAATGCCAGTCCGTATTTTGCGCTTTCAAGCGAAGCCAGGCAAGCTTCAAGCGCTGTCCTGGTAGGGTTGCCTGTGCGGGAATACTCGTAACCCTTGTGCCTGCCTATCGCTTCCTGCTGGTAAGTGGATGTTTGGAATACCGGCACGATAACCGCTCCGGTGGATGAATCTGGTTTCTGCCCGTCATGAATAGCCCTGGTCTCAAATTTCATAGGCATAGTCCTCCTTCTGCGCGATAAAATAATCTATCAGGTCCGACCTGGTGACCACCGCGACCGGGGCTTCTTTAGAGCCGGTCACAATAATGCCGGAACTCCCCGACAGCAGGATCCTGTAGGCCTCTGAAACATCCTGGTCTTCATGAAGATGCGGCAGGGGCTTGCCCATCACGGCGCTTACTTTCTGCTTGAAAATATCTATCCCGTCGCTTAAGTTCTTCATTACGGAAGATTCATTGAGGCTTCCTATCACTTTTCCTGATTCGATCACCGGAAGCTGGGAAATATTATACCTGTGCAGAAGCTTGACCGCGTAGGAGAGCGTTTCATGCGGCTTGACGGATATTATGGGCGGCATGCCTCTCCTGATGGAAACTATATCCTTGAGCTGCACAGGCTTGTTTATAATGCCTTCCCAGAAACCGTTTTCCTGCATCCCTGAGTCTGAGAATATTTTTGTTATATAATTCCTTCCCGTGTCAGGGAGCAGAACGACAATATATTTTGGCTCCTCCAGGCGCTGGGCGTACTTTAGCGCCGCCGCAAGGGCCGTGCCTGAAGAACCGCCCACAAGCAGGCCTTCTTCCCTGGCAAGCCGGCGGGCCAAATTGAAAGATTCTTTGTCGCTTACGCGGATCATTTCATCCACTATCTGGCGGTTGAAGGTTTTGGGAATAAAATCCTCGCCGATCCCTTCGACTTTGTAGGGCTTCGGGCTGTCGCCGGACAGGATGGAACCCTCGGGGTCGGCGCCGACTACCACCAGCCCGGGTTTTTTTTCTTTCAGGTATTTTGCCGTGCCTGAAATTGTGCCCCCGGTTCCCATGCTGGCGACAAAGACATCAATTTTGCCTTCGGTATCCTGCCAGATCTCCCTGCCGGTTGCCATGTAATGCGCAAGCGGGTTATTAGGATTGGTGAACTGGTTCGGCCTGTAAGCGCCGGGTATTTCCAGCGCCAACCGGTCAGCGACACCGTTATAACTTTCCGGCGAGTCAGGAGGCACGGAAGTAGGGGTAATGACCACTTCCGCCCCGTAAGCTTTTAACAGGCTTATTTTATCTTCGCTCATTTTATCCGGCATAACAAAAATAGCCCGGTAGCCTTTTACCGCGGCAACAAGCGCCAGCCCCACGCCGGTATTGCCGGCAGTGGCTTCAATAATTGTGCCTCCGGGTTTAAGCAGGCCCTCTTTTTCAGCGGCTTCGATCATGGCGATGCCCACCCGGTCTTTTACACTACCCCCGGGATTCACGTATTCCACTTTTACATAAATTGATGATTTTATATCCTTTGTTATCCTGTTAAGATGGACCAGCGGGGTCCTGCCTATTGAGCCAAGAATATTTTTATATAGAGCCATAGAATTAATTGCTCCTGAGAGCGTTTAGTCTTTTTGCCTCTTTTCTGCTGATGCCGGCCATAGCAAGCGGAGAGGCGATGCCCCATTTTGTTTCAACCTTCCTGCTATTAGGCCTGCCTATAAATTCAGAAAAATCCGCCGTGTCGCAAAGCACCATCTTCCTTTTCCTGGTTTCAGAAGTGAGTTTTCTGAAAAGATCATTTTTATCCCTGCTTTTGGCGCTTACTGTGCCTACATTATCCTCCCCGAGTACTGCTTTCGCAGTATCAACCAGGAATGAAGCCCCGGAGCCGCCGGAAGAAGCGATGAGCACCCGCTTAAAACTGCGCAGGTTGTTTACGAGAATTGAATAACTTCTGTTAGTGTGCATGGTTTAATCCCCCCCCTTTTTCAATTTTTGACTTTTTGTAGTTGCCCATTTTGAGCAAGGTGCGAAATTCAAACCGTCTACAGATTTGAGCATGGGCGCTTTTTAATTTTACACAGCCGATAAATCGGCAGACTACAAAACCTCAAATTATTTCGTTTCTTTCGAAAGCACGAAAACCGCGTTCCGGGTGAACAGGTTCGGAAGCAACGAGATAGTGCCGTATTTACCGAGGTAATACGCTTTCTCGACTTTTATTCCCCTGATGCTGCAGAACTCCTTGAAATCCTTGATGCTTAGGAACCTCAGGTTCGGGGTTTCGTGCCACTTGTCCGGCAAAGCCCCGGTGACAGGAGCTTTTCCCCCGAAAAACAGCATCGCCCGGGCTTTTAAATGGGCGAAATTCGGGAACCCTATTATCACTTTGTTCCCGATCCTGAAAGTTTCCTTTATTACGTATTCCACTTTTCTTACCTGCTGGAGGCTCTGGTTCAGGATCACGTAATCAAACGACTTATCAGGGAAACCGCTTAATCCGTTGTCCAGATCGCCGTGCATGACGCTTAAACCCTTCTCCACGCACTTGTAAATGGCGCTTTCGTTCAGTTCAATGCCCTGGACTGCCGCGTTCTTCACGTTGGCGAGGTGATAAAGAAGTTCGCCTCCGCCGCAGCCCAGGTCTATCACCTTTGCCCCGCGGTGGATTATTTCCCCTATTATCCTGTGGTCGATACGCAGCAGGTCATATGGCATTGGTTTTTTTTCTCCCGTTTAAAATATTTTCCAGGAAATGCCCGATAAGTTTGCTTTCGGCTTCCACTTCCAACAGGAAAGCGTCGTGGCCGTAAGTGGAAAATATTTCGCAATAAGTGACATCCGCCTGTTTTGCCTTGAGCTGCAGCACAAGTTCCTTGGACTGGGCCGAAGGGTAAAGCCAGTCGGACTTGAATGACAGCACCAGGAACCTGGCTTCCGGCTTCCCGCCGGTTTTTGCAAGTTTGGCGCCCGACACATCAAAATAATCCATCGCTTTTGTGATGTACAGGTAAGAGTTTGCGTCAAACCTTTTTACAAAATTGTCTCCCCTGTACCGCAGGTACCCCTCCACTTCAAAATCGGCGTCAAAACTGAACGTGTAGCCGTCTTTCTTCAGTTTTCTTGAAAATTTTTCTTCCATTGACTCGTCGCTCATGTAGGTGATGTGGCCGACCATCCGCGCTACCGCCAGGCCCCTGTCCGGCTGGCCGGAATCATAGTAAGAACCTTTGTTCCAAGCCGGGTCCGCCATTATCGCCTGCCTGCCGACTTCGTCAAAAGCTATCTGCTGGGGCGAATGTTTCATGGCCGTGGCAATGGGAATGACACTGCGGACTTTTTCAGGGTAAGACACGAACCACTGCAGGGCCTGCATGCCGCCCATGGAACCGCCGGCTACCGCCAGCAGGCGATCAATACCCAGAAAATCAACGAGCTGTTTCTGCGCTTTTACCATGTCCGCAATGGTGATGATAGGGAAATCAAGGGCATATGGTTTTTGGGTTTTCGGGTTTATTGAAGCCGGACCCGTGCTTCCTTTGCAGCCGCCCAGGACGTTTGAGCTGATGACAAAATACTTTTGTGTGTCAAAAGCTTTGCCCGGGCCGATCATGTCGTTCCACCAGCCCGGCTTGTCGTCGCCTTCGTGGAAACCCGCGGCGTGCGCGTCCCCGGAAAACGCGTGGAGCACCAGGACCGCGTTTGACTTTTCCCTGTTCAATGTGCCGTAAGTTTCATAGGCCTGGGTAATAGGCCCGAGTTTTTCACCGCTTTCCAGCACAAGAGCGTCCGGCGAAGCGGCAAAAGTAAAATACTTTGTTTCAACCAGCCCTATGCTCTCTTTTTTTTCGCTCATGATTTCCTTTTACACCTTGCTCAGTCAAATTTGTCGACAATTTGCCCTTCGCACTTTGCTCAGACCTTCGAAAGTGCCTGGTCGATATCCGCGATAATATCGTCAATATGCTCTATACCTATCGACAAACGGATAAAGTCGGGCGTTACTCCCGTGGCCTGCTGTTCTTCGGTCGATAACTGCTGGTGCGTGGTTGTCGCAGGATGAATGGCAAGCGACTTGGCATCTCCCACGTTTGCAAGATGCGAGATCAGCTCCAGGGAATCAATGAACTTTTTGCCGGCTTCACCGCCACCCTTGATGCCGAATCCGAGTATAGCGCCCGCGCCTTTTTTAAGGTACTTGTCTGCGCGCGCTTTCTCCGGGCTTGAAGCAAGGCCCGGGTAATTTACCCAGCTTACCTTCGGGTGCTTCTCAAGATGCTTTGCAACCGCAATCGCGTTTTCAGAATGCCTGGGAAGCCTTAAGTGGAGCGTTTCCAGTCCCTGTATGAACAAAAATGAATTGAATGGTGACAACGCGGGGCCCAGGTCCCGGAGCAGTATTACCCGCGCTTTAATAATGTAAGCGATGTTGCCGAGGGGCTTAAGCGCTTCCACAAAATTGATGCCGTGGTAACTGGGGTCCGGCTCAGCAATAAGCGGGAATTTGCCGCTGGTCCAGTCAAACTTGCCTGAATCAACAATAACCCCGCCGATAGATGTGCCGTGGCCTCCGATGAACTTGGTAGCCGAATAAACTACTATATCCACTCCGTAATCGATAGGCCTTAATAAATAAGGAGAGACCGTGTTATCCAGGATGAAAGGAATGCCGTTTTTGTGGGCCACCTTCGCGATCCCTTCCAGGTCGGCTACATCCAGCTTCGGGTTTCCAATGGATTCGGCGTAAACCGCCTTCGTTTTCGGCGTTATGGCTTTTTCGATAGCCGCCAGGTCGTTCGACTTCACAAATTTAACCTTGATCCCGAATTTAGGGAACGTATAATGGAACAGGTTGTAGGTCCCGCCATAAAGGTTATCGGCTGAAACGATCTCATCGCCGTTCTGGGCGATGTTAAGAAGCGCCAGCGTTATCGCGGACTGCCCGCTGGCCACGGCAAGCGCGGCAGCACCCCCGTCAAGCGCGGCGATGCGTTTCTCAAAAACATCTGTGGTCGGGTTCATTAACCGCGTGTAGATGTTGCCGAATTCCTTCAGCCCGAAAAGATTTGCCGCGTGCTCGGTACTCTTGAACTGGTACGACGTGGTCTGGTAAATGGGCACTGCCATGGACCCTGTTGTGGGGTCCGCTTCCTGCCCACCGTGCAATGCTAATGACTCTGTCTTTAATCTTGAATCTAATTTGCTCATTGTTTTTCTCCTTTTTTTAGTTTTCCTGCCATTTTTTTTCACAACCGCTGCCTGTTTTTTCTTCTTTTTTATATTTCCCTCCTTTGTTTATTAAGATGATTAGTTTAGTAGTCTTTTAGTTTAAAAAAAACTTTCTGCTTTTGCGCTAAATACTGTAATCCAATACGTTCTTTGAAGGCGCCGGGTATTTCTTCGCCATGTCTTCCATTGTTACGCTGTCAACTATTTCATTTACACTGTTGCGGACTTGCTCCCATACCCCTTTGAACGGACATCGCCTGGCGAAGTCGCATTTAGAGGGCTTCGTATTTGAGACACAGGTGATCGGGGAGGTCGGACCGTCTATCAACCTAACTATTTCCCCCAGCGTGATCCTGCCCGGCGGTTTTGCCAGGAAAAGCCCGCCTTCATGCCCTCTTTTGCTATGGATGTACCCACCGCCTTTTAATGTCAGGATTATCTGGCCCAGGTATTTAAAGGGAATGTCCTGCCTTTTTGAAATATCTTTTATCTGGACCAGTTCCTGCTGTTGCGCGCCCGGCCTGTACTTGAGGGCCAGGTCCAGCAAAATTTTTAAAGCGTAATCACCTTTGAAAGTCATCCGCATAATCGAATTCCTTATTTCATCCCTTGTTTCATCTCTTCACTACCTTGTCTATCATCTTGGTATAGTTATAGCATACCTTTCCGATTTTGTCAAGGGGTATTTTAAAAAAAGTAACAATTAAGCCGTTCCAAGAAGAACAGGCATCCCGCCCCTCCGGTTCCAACAATTCGGATTGTTATTGAGGGTTTACAAAAGGCG
>MGVM01000151.1:3480-5975 GCA_001800495.1 Elusimicrobia bacterium RIFOXYB2_FULL_48_7 | reverse complement strand
TTGTGAACCGGTACGAACTGGCAAATGCGTTCTTCAACCAGAAGAAATACCTGGAAGCACTGGATATTTTCGAGGCTTTTTACAAGGAACACCCGGAACACGCCCTCGCGGCGCGCGCGGCGTACAACACCGGGCTGTGCTATTACCAGAAGGAATATTAAGGCCAGGCGATAGAGGTATGGCAGTATGTCGAAAAAAACTATCCCGAAGCCCCGGAGACAAAACAGGCGCTCTGGAAAATAGCAGACACCTATTTCCGCGCCGGGTCCTACGAAAACGCCGTGGATAACTACAGGAAAATAGAAAAACCCGCGCCGGCCAATCTTGAGCTGCGCATCGCCCAGTGCTATTATAACGCGAAAGACAGCACCTCCGCCGTGCAGTCCCTGAAAGAACTAGTGGAAAAACACCCGCGTGCCCCGGAAGCAAAGGAAGCAATGGAGCTCCTGTGCAACCTGGTCGATTCCCCGGGGTCCGGGGAATCGGCGCTGTCGGCGATTGACGATCTCCGGTATATCCTGGGCAAGAATAACCCGCTGATAGTGTCCGCGCGCTTCAAGGCGGCGAAAAAATTCTTTGAAGGGAAAAACTACGCCAGGGCCATCGAAACCCTTGAAGAGCTTTCCAGCGAGCTTGCCAACAGCGGTAAATTCGCCGACGCTAATTTCTTCCTGGCGGAATCGTACTACCAGCTTGGCCGGCTGGATGAAAGCATACTGACTTTCAAGAGGTTCACTGAAAATTTCCCGCAAGACAAGCGCGCCGTGGTCTCGCTGTTCCGCATGGGTTCCGCCCAGTTCAAGCAGAACAGGTTCGAGGATTCGGTAAAGACGTTTGAGAAACTGACCGCAGGCCATCCTGAATGCGAATACTGCCCTGCAGCTCTCTACAACACCGCGCTCTCTTATAAAAAGCTTGAAAACTGGGACAGGGTAGCGGCCACCCTAAAAACCTACATGGAAAAATACCCCTCGGAAGCCGAATCTTCGGGGGCAAGTTTTGAGCTGGCGGCGGTTTACGAGGAGCAGAAACAGTACGCGCAGGCCAATAAAACGCTTGAAGCCATAAGGGACAAAACACTCCAGTGCAGCGGTATCTGGGGCGAAACCACGTTTCGCATCGCGGAAAACCACATGGCTGCGGGCAATGAGACGCTTGCCATGGATGAATACAGTAAATTAACCGTTATTGAAATAAACCCTGCGCTTGAAACCTGGGCGCTCAACGCGATGGCCAGGGCCGGCGAATATTATGAGCGGAAAAACGATGATTACAAGGCGCTTTCATATTACGAAAGGATTTGCGAAAGAACGAAGGGCCTTGCGGAAAAACCATCGTGGCTTGACGCGGTGAAAGCGCGCATAGACGTCATAAAATCAAAAGTAGTGATGCAATAAGGAGAATAAAATGAAACACATAAAACCGTTCAACAGTCTTTTTATTTTATTCCTCTCCTTAATCCCCCTTATCAGCGCCGGCGATGGCGCCGGCATGCCTGTCCCCTCCGGGAAAAAATACTTTTCTCCCAACAATGACGGTATAAAGGACACCGCGGTATTCCAGCTGCAGACAAACACGGCCCGGGAAAACATCAGCGCCTGGGTTTTTGAAATAAAGGATGAAAGCACGGCGACGCTCCGGTCTTTCAGGGGCGATGGCGCTCCCCCGGAACGCCTGGAATGGGACGGTAAGAACGCCAACCAGTACCTTGTCCCCGACGGCATATATAATTATAATTTCAGCATAATCACGAAAGCCGGCAATGAAGTTGCCATATGCGCGCAGGAAGTCGTCCTGGACAGGACATACCCTTCGGCAGAGCTGTCGGCAAGCCCGGACCTGTTCTCTCCCAACGCTGACGGCATAAAGGATGAAACAATTATTTCCCTGCGCTCGCAGGACGCAAACGGCATCAACAGCTGGCTGCTGGTAATTGAAGACGACAACAATACCGTGGTGAAAAGTTTTTCCGCGTTGGGCGAAGTGAAACCGGTTGAGATCTGGGACGGCAGGGGCGATTACGGCGAGGATGTGCCGGACGGCGATTACACCCTCCTGCTGACCGTGCAGGACAACGCGGGCAACGTTTTCAAAACGCCGCGCGTCAAAATACACCTGGACAGGGACCCGGTGCTTTCGTCGATTGACGTGAAAACCCCGGTGTTTTCTCCCAATGGTGACGGTATTTTTGATGATATGGAAATCAGGATAACGATCCCTGAAAATGTCTATATTGAAAACTGGGCCCTCAATATAACGAATGCTGCCGGCAGGATCATACGGACGTACGCCGATAAAGGCGAGCCCTACCGTAAAATAGTCTGGGACGGCGCGGATGAAAACAAAAAAACGGCAGCCGACGGGGCTTACAACCTGGTTTTAACGCAGACTGACAAGGCCGGTAATACGGTGGCAACCGTTCCGGTTACCATTGAATTGGATAATACCCTCCCTGTCTGCCTGGTAACCCTGGACAACAGGGTGTTTTCACCCAA
>MGVM01000151.1:0-3416 GCA_001800495.1 Elusimicrobia bacterium RIFOXYB2_FULL_48_7 | reverse complement strand
TGGAAACTTTCCATTAAAGATGACGTGGGAAAACCGGTGAAGACTTACACCGGCCGCGGCAAAAACCCCGTTGCCGTGCTTACCTGGGACGGCAGGGACGATAACAAGAATGTTATCATTGACGGCGTGTTCAGGTACGTTTTCGAAGCCGTAGACATTGTCGGCAACAGGTTCCATCCCCTGCCTGGCACCGTGCAGATAGACCGGACGCCCCCGGTTATTTCCGCGCAGGGCCTGCCGGAGCTCTTTTCTCCAAACAACGACGGCATACTTGATACCGCATCTATCAGCATGGATATAAACGACGCCAGCCCGCTTGAATACTGGAAGATCGACATTAAAAACGCTGCCGGCAGAAGCGTCAGGGGTTTCCGCGGAAATGACGGCGGCAGTCAGGCCGTGGAGTGGGACGGGAAAAATGACGACAGGGCCCCTCTGCCCGACGGGCCATATTATTGGACAGTCGAAGCAAAGGATATTTCCGGCAACTCATCAAAAACCGCACCCAAGCAGATAGTTGTAGGCGCCACGAAGCCGGAGCTAATAGCGCGCCCGGACCTGGAAATATTCTCGCCGAATTCCGATGACATTATGGACAGCGTGAAATTCACTCTTGAAGCCGCCGCATTCAATAAAATAAAAAACTGGAAACTGAAAATTGTTTCCGGCGACGGGGAAACCCGGAGGGTATTCAGCGGACTGGGTAAACCGCCTGCCTCGGTTAACTGGGCCGGGGAAAAAGACAACAAGCGGCTGCTGTCCGACGGCAAGTACAGCTATATTTTTGAAGCCGGCGACGAAGCTGGAAACCGCTCCTCGACCCTTTCCGCGGACATAGTCATAGATACAACCAAACCGGAACTATCTGTCGCGGCCACTCCTGCGATTTTTTCTCCCAACGCGGACGCCTTCAGGGATGAAACCAGCTTTATTTTAAATTACCGGGATGCAAGCCCCTGCGGGCAGTGGGAACTAGTGATAGAAAATACAAAGAATGCCGTTTGCAGGAAATTTGGCGCTAATGGCGCTGCTGCCGGCGGTGTTCCGGCATCAATCGTATGGGACGGCAGGGACGAAAACGGAAAAATACTTGAAGACGGGATCTATAATTACAGGTTCAGCGCGCAGGATATAGTGGGCAACGCCAACGCGACCGTGAAACAGAACATAAAAATAGACAACACCCCCCCGCAAGTTGCGGTCTCCGCAAGGGACGGACTTTTCTCGCCCAACGGCGACGGAGTAAAAGATACTACCGAGTTTTACCTTGACTACAAGGACGCCAGCGACATAGATGAATGGTCCCTGCAGATAACCGCCGCAAGCGGTGACGGCGCGGGGATGAAAACCTTCAAGAGTGAGGGGCGCCCTTCGCAGATCGTCGGCTGGGACGGCAAAAATGACAGGGAACTGGTATTGCCTGACGGCGAATATGATGTTGTCCTTTGCATGAAAGATGAAGTCGGCAACCAGGGCAAAAGTGAACCGGCGAAAATAAGGATCGATTGTTCAAGGCCCCTGCTTGCCGTTATAACGCAGGAGGAACCGGTCATGCCGCTCTCCGCGCCGAAAACGCTCAACGGGCAGGAAGCCAAGCGCGGGCTCGTGATATCCCTGGCGGCGGAACTGCTTTTTGACATCGGCCAGGCGAAACTGAAACCCGAAGCGAAAGAAACGCTTGATAAAGCGGCGTATATCCTGAAAAAATACCCTCTCAGGAAGGTAAGCGTGGAAGGACATACCTGCACCCTGCCTATCAACACGCCGGAATTCCCTGACAACCAGGCCCTTTCCGAGGCAAGGGCGAAAGCTGTAGCAAAATATTTCACGGATGATTCAAAGATAGCCGCCGAAAGATTCACCGCGAAGGGCTTCGGAGAAACAAGGCCTATAGCGCCCAATACCATCGAGGACGAAAGAAGGAAGAATCGCAGGGTCGAAATAATCCTTTTGAAAAAGGGGGAGGTGCCTTATGATTAACATCAACCTGTTACAGACGATCAGCAGCAGCTTCACGATCATCATCCTTATTTTCTGCAGTATCATCGTTATGTCGTTTGCCATTGAGCGTTTGTGGTATTTCTGGAGGATCCGGCTGGACGCGGACAATTTCATGACGGTGCTCAAGAGGCAGATCGATGATTCGAAATTCGGGTGGGTGCTTAACCGCTGCAGGACTATCCAGAACCCGCTGGGCAGGGTCATCGAGACTGCCGTACTCAATCACGAGAAATCGAGGGAAAAAATACTTGAAATGCTCCGCGCGGTCCGCATGGAGGAGCGCCTGAAAATGGAACGCAACACCGTGGTGCTGGGGACCATGTCGAACGTGTGCCCGTTCATCGGCCTTTTCGGCACGGTCATAGGCATTATCAGGGCGTTCCAGAGTTTGGCAGTCACCGGCTCGGGCGGCCCGGCGGTTGTAGCCGCGGGGCTTTCAGAGGCATTGCTCGCAACGGCCGCGGGGCTCGCGGTAGCTATCCCGTCGGTAATACTGTTCAACTATTTCATGAAGAAGATAAGAAATATGGAGATTCTAATGGCGAACCAAGGATACCTGACCATCTTACAAGCAAAAGAAAATTAAGAGAGAAGATTAAGGAGATTTTAAAGGATATGAATAAGGCAAAAAAGCAGATTGATAACGCAAAGGGCAGGTTGAAGGAAGAAAAGGTTGACGAAGTCAACCTTACAGACATTGACTCAAGAATAATGAAGATGAAAAAAGGCAGTTATGAGCAGGCGTATAACTGCCAGCTCATTGTTGAGGACAAAAGCGAAATAATTGTTGGTAATAACCTCTCTGATTCACCAGTCGACGTGGTCGAAACAAAGCCGACGATGGAAAAGTTTAAGCAGGAACAGAGAGTTAGCCTAAATGGGGTTGAAGTCTTTCAGGATAATGGTTACTCCAGCCCAATTACCGCGGAGTATTATGAAGAACAAGGGGCAATTGCGTATATTCCTGATGTCCTATCCACTCAAGAGCTGCATGGCAAAGCCAAGGATATCCATAAGTTTGATGTGGATAATTTTGAGCTCGACTTTGCCAAGAACTATGCTATTTGTCCTGCTAGAAAGATTATGAAGTTCCACAGGCAGAAAAGGATCAACAGGAACCGAAGCAATAGATGGACTAACGTTTATAGGTGCAGAGATTGCCCATCTTGCCAATACAATAAGCAGTGTATCACTGCTGGCTCAGGTAAGAGATTCAAGTTTATTGAGATAAATCCTTTTATGAGAAGAATTAGGTTAAGGTTTAAAACTAAAGAGGGTGTGCTAAAATACAACCAAAGGTTTCATAAGGGAGAGATAGCCCAAGCTCATATAGAACATAACTTGGGCTATCGGGAGTTTAAGATGAGGTCAAAGAAGTCGTGTGAGAATGAAGTTAACTTGTTCTCAACTGCTTA
>MGVM01000150.1 GCA_001800495.1 Elusimicrobia bacterium RIFOXYB2_FULL_48_7 | reverse complement strand
GTCCTCACGTTCTCAAAGTCCCAACCGCTGGAATCTGTCGGCCCCATCACGTTGGATACAGTGTCGGCAACTACGCCGCTTGCCGTATCAGGATGCGATCCCGGGCATACTACGTCCGGTATCTTCTTGATGTACTTCGGCACGATGCAGCCAAGGGTGTCCACCGGGTAAATACCGTCGTTGTCAGAGTAATAAATGTTCAAGGATGAACGCAGGGTTCCAAGATTTCCTTTGGTTCTGCCTTCCTTCGCCTTGTTGACAAACTGCGGAATACGCGGAGCAATGACCGCCGCCAGGATACCCAGGATAACTATGACTACCATCAACTCGATAAGGGTAAATCCTTTTGATTTTCTCATGTGTTTTCACCTCCTGCTTGGGCAACTATTCGGGATTATTCATTAACCCGTTCCCAATTAACTATAGTATACTGCTAAAAACCTGTTTTGTCAATAACTCAACGAAAGAAAACGTATTTTCTGGCATTTTTTTAACCTTTACTCATCTGATTTGTCATTTCGAACATCGGAAGAAATAATGCAAGCACCATGGAACCGATTACTCCGCCCATAAAGACAATAATTAGAGGTTCTATCATGCTTGTCATCCCCTTGACCGCATCATCAACTTCCCTTTCATAAAAAAAAGCGATTTTTGTCAACATCGTATCAAGCGTACCGGTTTCTTCACCGACTGATATCATTTGTATGACCATTGGAGGAAAAATATTGCTTTTTTTAAGAGGTTCAGTTATTCTTTCACCCTGCCTTATTGATTCTTTTGCGTTTAACAGGGCATTTTCAATAACCAAATTGCCGCTTGTTTTAGCAACAGTTTCGAGCGCCTGCAAAATAGGAACGCCTGATTTTACGAGCGTTCCCAGGGTGCTCGTGAATTTTGCGATACTCATTTTTTTTATCATTAACCCAAAAACCGGAATATGTATTTTAAAGGTATCAACTTTTTCTGCAAAACTTCTGTTACGTTTTATTGCTTGTTTTAGGCCGATAAATCCACCTATTGGCATTAAAATCAACAAAATGATGTATTTTTGTATAAATGCGCTAAGCCAAAGCATAACTCTTGTTGGTAGAGGCAATTTCACTCCAATTTCGGAAAAAATCGCCGAGAATTTTGGTATAACCGCTATTAGCATGAAAGCTGATGCGCCAACAGCGATACAAGCGACAACTGCAGGATACATCATTGCCCCTTTTATTTTGTTTTTTAAATCTTCCGACGATTCGAGATAACCCGAAAGCCTGTCAAGTATGACATCCAGAATACCGCCTATTTCACCAGCTTTTACCATGCCGATATACAACTCGTCGAAAGCTACAGGGTGTTTTTTCATTGCATCAGCGATTGAAATACCCGATTCAATATCTTCTCTTATTTTATTGATTATTTTTTTAAAATTCGCGTTTTCCGCCTGTTCTTCAAGAATGTTCAAGCCCTGAACGATAGGAACGCCGGAAGACACGAGCGTGGAAAGCTGTCTTGAAAAAAGAGTCAGGTCCTTTGAAGGGACTCCTTTACCGAAAGGCAGGAATTTTTTTAAACCTTCAAGGCCGCCTGCTTTTGTTTCATTTATCTCCAGGACAATGAATTTCTGCACGCGCAGTTTTTCCATCGCGGAACGCAGGTCGGGCGCTTCAATCATACCCGCAGTAACACCGCCGGATGAAGTTTTTACCTTGTAGTTAAAATGTCCCATAACCTATAAAATCCTCCGGAGAAAAAATATTTACTATGTCCTTGGAACTGAAACATTTTCTTTCTGTATCAATCTTTTCAAATCTTCTGCGTCCGTAGTATGCATAAGCGCTTCCTGGTATGTTATCTGCCTGCGCAGGTAAAGGTTTGCGAGGGCCATGTTCAGGGTCTGCATGCCGAATTTGCCGCCTGTTTGCATGGAAAGATAAATCTGTTCAGTTTTCATGTCACGAACAAGGTTCCTAATTGCAGGGGTGACTATCAGCACCTCAGCGGCAAGCACCCTTCCTGTTCCGGATGAATGCGCGACAAGTGTCTGCGAAAAAATAGCCTGAAGCGTAAATGAAAGCTGCGACCTTATCTGGGACTGCTGGTGCGGCGGAAAAACGTCTATCATGCGGTTGACGGCGCTGGCTGCGTCAGTAGTGTGAAGCGTGGCAAAAACAAGGTGTCCTGTTTCAGCTATCGTCAACGCGCTTGCAATGGTATCCAAATCCCGCATTTCTCCCACCAGGATGATATCCGGGTCCTGCCTGAGAACATATTTTAATGCCGTGGGAAACGAGTTCGTATCAGTGCCCACTTCCCTCTGGTTTACGACAGACTTTTTATGCAGGTGGATGTATTCAATAGGGTCTTCAATGGTCATGATATGCGACTGCAAGTGCTCGTTCATAAAATCAATCATGGAAGCCAGTGTAGTGGTTTTTCCGCTGCCTGTAGGGCCCGTTACCAGGATAAGCCCCTTGGGTATCTTAACGACTTCGTAAATCACCGGCGGTATGCCAAGTTCGTCGAAAGTTGGTATTTTATTGGGTATTGAACGGAATGCCGCACCTAGGGTTCCTCTCTGGCGGTAAACGTTCATTCTGACGCGCCCGACGCCCTTAATACCGAATGAAAGATCCAGTTCGTTGTTTGCCTCAAATTTTTCTTTCTGTGTGTCGGTAAGCAGTGAATATATGAGCCTCTGGCAAATGTCGGGGGTAAGTTTTTCATATTGTGTCGGCACCAGCTCCCCGTCAACCCTGAGCATGGGCGGTATACCGCTGGTGATGTGCAAATCGCTCGCATTTTTTTCTACCATCAGCAAAAGCAGTTCCTGCATATTCAGCATTCCAGTGGCCATAGTGTTCTCCTGAGTCGGACGAAGTCCCAATATTCTTTCTGTTTAATATTGGGGCCGAATTGAATCTTTTTTTAAACTGTTTCTATCGCGGTATCTCCGGTTGTAACCCGTAATACTTCTTCGACGGTTGTAAGCCCGCCTAGCAGTTTCCGGAGCGCGCTCTCGCGCAGAGTCATCATCCCTTTTTTCCTTGCAACCTGTTTTACAATATGAGTAGGTTCCCTGTTAAGGATAAGTTCGCGTATTTCATCGCACATTTCCAGTATTTCATAAGCGCCAAGCCTTCCCTTGTATCCCTTGGAACACTTGTCACATCCCCGGCCTTTATACAGAACCACGTTCTTGTTGTTGCCCACCTGTTCCGGTTTCACCCCCAGCGGTATGAGGTGTTCAATGGGCACTTCGTAGGGCTCCTTGCAGTTTTTGCAGATAGTCCTTAATAATCTTTGCGATATTATCATGGCTACTGTTGACGTAGTCAGGAAAGGCTCCACTCCCATGTTTGACAAACGGGTTATTGTGCTGGGCGCGTCATTAGTGTGAAGCGTGGCGAAAACAAGATGCCCGGTAAGGGCGGCGTTAATAGCTATCTCACCAGTCTCTTTGTCACGGATTTCGCCTACAAGTATTATATTGGGGTCCTGCCTTAAAAACGACCTCAGCCCGGCAGCAAAAGTCAGCCCGATATCAGCTCTTACATGCACCTGGTTTATGCCTTCTATCATAAATTCAACAGGGTCTTCTATAGTCGATATGTTTATATCGGGATGATTGAGCGTTGACAGGGCGGAATACAGCGTAGTGGTTTTTCCACTGCCTGTGGGGCCTGTGACGAGGTTTATGCCGAAAGGCAGTTGGATGTTTTTTTCGAAAATAGCCATGGATTCAGGTTCCAGCCCCAGCTTGTTAAGATCGACCCGCAGGGAGCTCGAATCAAGGATACGAAGGACGATTTTTTCCCCGTTGACCATTGGGAGCACTGACACACGAAAGGATATCTCCTTGTCCATTATCTTGACCTTAATCCTTCCGTCCTGGGGAAGGCGGTGCTCGGCAATATCCAAGTTTGCCATGATCTTTAACCTTGATATGATCGCATTCTGCATTCTTTTTGGCGGCGGCTGCTGCTCGTGCAATACACCGTCTATCCTGAAGCGTACCCTTAACGTTTTTTCATAGGGTTCGACATGGATATCACTGGCTTTCTGCTTGACGGCGTTTGAAAGAATGAAATTGACAATTTTCACGACGGGAGCTTCCTCCGCCATGGCTTCCAGGGATAAGTTGTCCGTTTGCTGTTCCTGCTCCTTCATTACCTCCAGGTCTGTGTCTTCACCTTCGGTAGCCGCTTCTATGTCCTTGAGGACTGTCTCCATTGAACCCTTGGCCGTGTAGTATTTTTCAATGGTGTCCTTGATTTCTTTCTCAGACGAAATAACAACGTTTATGTCGAAACCGGTCATGACTTTGAGGTCATCTATCGCGAATATATTGAAAGGGTCGGACATGGCGATTGTCAGTGTTTTCCCCTTTTTTTCTATCGGTATCAGCGTCTGGTGCCTGATTACGCTTTCAGGGACGGCCTTGAGGACTTCCTCCGGTATTTCGCCGAATTCCTGAAGGGAAATGAACTGCATCCCGGCCTGTTTGCCAAGGAAAGTCAGCAGGACTTCCTCGGTGATGTAACCGAGCTGCATGAGTATGTTCCCAAGCTTGCCGCCGGATTGCCTCTGGATTTCCAGGGCTTCTTTAAGTTGTTCCTGGGTAAGGATGCCCAGGTTAACGAACATCTCTCCGAGTTTTTTTAACGGTATTACGTCCTGTCTTGGCATATTATTTCCTGTATTTCGACATTACTTTATTCGCAATAACTGCTGGTACCAGCTCGTTGATCTTGCCTCCGAGTTCGGCAATTTCCTTCACCAGGCTTGATGACAAAAACGTGTAGTTTTCATCTGGTATGAAAAATATTGTTTCAATTTTTTTGCTCATCCTCCTGTTCATCAGTGCAAGCTGGACTTCGTATTCAAAATCGCTTACGGCCCGCAGTCCCCTTATTATCACGGAAGCTTTCTTTTTCTGCGCATAATCGACCAGCAAGCCGGAGAATGAATCCACCTCTACATTCCTGAGACTGTCTGTGCATTTTTCCAGCATTTCTTTGCGTTCTTCAACACTGAAAGTGCTTTTTTTGCTGAAGTTGCGCGTAACGGCAATGATAAGTTTGTCGAATATTTTTGAGCTGCGGTAAATGATTTCGGTATGCCCGTTTGTAGGAGGGTCAAAACTTCCAGGGTATACAGCTATTTTCATGCATAGAATATATATTATTTTAAATAAAAAGTCAAACCACGTTAATCACAAATTAACGTGGTTTGTGCCGAGGACATGGTGTCCGAGGCGCAATAATATCACAAATTAACGTGGTTTGTGCCGAGGACATGGTGTCCGAGGCGCAATAATATCACAAATTAACGTGGTTTGTGCCGAGGATATGGTATCCGAGGCACAATTATTGTTATCCCACTGGAAAGAAGGAAAGTTTGCCGCTATAGTCATGAAACAGTTTTTCTTTCAGGTTTCTGTATTCCGGGCTGGCAAAGAGGTTGTCTCTGCCTAAAATTTCCCTTGCGGCCTCCCTTGAAATATTTATGAGGTCTGCGTCTCTTATAATATTCCCCAGTCTTAATTCGGACAGTCCATGCTGTGACAGCCCGAAAAATTCGCCGGAGCCGCGCAAATCCATGTCCGCCTCGGCTATTTTAAATCCGTCGTTCGTTGAAAGCATTATTTCAATTCTTTTCTTCGATT
Organism: Elusimicrobia bacterium RIFOXYB2_FULL_48_7; assembly: GCA_001800495.1. GTDB lineage: Bacteria > Elusimicrobiota > Endomicrobiia > CG1-02-37-114 > XYA2-FULL-39-19 > OXYB2-FULL-48-7. The sequence continues at coordinate 485 of MGVM01000150.1, read as the reverse complement.
CTTCGGTTTTAGTTTCGCCGATAAGCAGGCAAAATGATTCCATGCCGCTTTTCCTTCCCACCCGCCCTCTCAACTGGTGAAGGGTGGCAAGTCCGAACCTGTCAGCATGCTCGACGGCGATTACGTTGGCGTTTGATATGTCGATGCCGACTTCAATGACTGTCGTGGCGATCAGAATATCATATTTGTTCTGCTTGAAATCCAACATTACTTTTTCCTTTTCCCTTCCTTTTAATTGGCCATGGAGCAATCCTATCCTGAATTCTTTGAATTGTGTCTGCGCGAGGAGTTTTGATTGCTCAACCGCTGACTTAAGTTCAAGCTTGTCGGATTCCTCAACAAGCGGAAAAACTATGTACGCCTGGTACCCTTTTTTCACCTGCTTTCTTATGAAATCATATGCGGAATTATCGTCGAGATGCAGGGTCTTGACGGGCAGCCTGCCGGGCGGCATTTGGTTGATTACCGAAATATCCATATCCCCG
>MGVM01000149.1:3527-9600 GCA_001800495.1 Elusimicrobia bacterium RIFOXYB2_FULL_48_7 | reverse complement strand
CCCTCGCTGACTGACCAGGAAACAAAACTGGAAATTTTTGAGACCGGCATCAAGGTAATTGACCTTCTTTGCCCCTACAGGAAAGGCGGAAAAGTCGGGTTATTCGGCGGGGCAGGCGTGGGAAAAACCGTGATTATAATGGAGTTGATCCATAATATAGCAAAACAGCACGGCGGTGTTTCTGTTTTTGGCGGCGTGGGCGAAAGGACAAGGGAGGGTAACGACCTCTACCTTGAAATGACACGGTCAAAAGTAATTGATAAGACCGTAATGGTGTTCGGCCAGATGAACGAGCCGCCGGGTTCAAGATTGAGGGTAGCCTTGACGGCGCTCACCCAGGCCGAGTATTTCCGTGATAACGAGCACCAGGATGTGCTGCTTTTCATCGACAATATTTTCAGATATATTCTAGCCGGGGCCGAGGTTTCAGCATTGCTGGGCAGAATGCCTTCCGCTGTTGGTTACCAGCCCACGCTGGGCACGGAAATGGGTGACCTGCAGGAACGCATAACTTCAACAAAAAACGGTTCTATTACCAGTGTGCAGGCGATATACGTGCCGGCCGATGATTTGACTGATCCCGGGGTGGCGACTGCGTACGGACACCTGGACGCTTCAACCGTGCTTTCAAGGCAGATATCCCAGCTGGGAATTTACCCGGCCGTTGACCCGCTTGATTCTTCCAGCAAGATTCTTGACCCGCAGATCGTGGGTGAAGAGCATTACGAAGTGGCGCGCGGCGTTCAGAAGGTTCTGCAAAGATACAAGGACCTGCAGGATGTTATCGCGATATTGGGCATAGATGAATTATCCGAAGACGACAAGCTTATCGTAAGCCGAGCCAGGAAAATACAGAGATTTTTCTCCCAGCCGATGTTCGTAGCCGAGGAGTTCACTGGAACGCCTGGAAAATACGTGCCGTTAAAGGAAACAATAAAGAGTTTCAAGGAAGTCCTGGCAGGGAACTACGATAATATCCCCGAACAGGCGTTTTTGATGGCCGGCGGGATCGATGAGGTCTTGGAGAAAGCCAAAAGCTTGAAATGAAAACAATCCCGGTTGAAATAATCACTCCTGAGAAACTTGTGCTTAAGGATGACATAGAATCCCTGGTTGTGCCTTCTTATGAAGGGGAGCTTGGAATCCTTCCGGGGCATGCCCACCTGCTGGCCCAGCTTCTTCCGGGTGAAATAAAACTGACAAACCATAAAGAAACAAAGTACCTGGCTATATCAGGCGGTTTCATCGAAGTGCACCCGGGAAAAGTTGAAATATTTGCTGAAACGGCTGAACTCGCTGAGGAAGTGGATTCTGAACGCGCGAAACAGGCTGTGGAAAAAGCTAAGTTGAAGCTTCAGGAAGGCAAGGATGTGCTTGTGGCAAAAATATCAATGCAGAAAGCGCTGGCAAGGCTGAAAGTTGTAGACAGAATCCGCAAAAAAAGGACTTCGTAACCCGCCCTCATATTTAACCGATTATCTGAAGAAAAACATCCACTATCTCACCGTCAAACTGTCTGTTTTTTTCCTTGGAGAGTATGTCTTTCGCGGTCTGCAGGGGCAGGCTTTTTCTATAAACCCTGTCTGAAGTCATTGCATCGTAGGCGTCAACCACCGTTATTATACGGGCGATCAGGGGGATGTCTTTGCCTTTGAGTTTTTCGGGGTACCCTTTTCCATCGTAGCGTTCGTGGTGGTATTTGATTCCGGGTAGGGCGCTTTTGAGCTGTTTGATATGCTTTAGGATGTTTATTCCTTTTATAGTGTGGGTTTTCAGTATTTCAAGTTCATCCGCCGCGAGCATTTTACCGGGTTTGTTCAAGATCGCTTCCGGGATTGCTATCTTGCCCACGTCGTGAAGTAAAGCGGCATACTCCAGGTCACGCGTTTCGTCGGAATTAAGATTCAATTTTTTTCCGATTAGCAGCGAGTATTCTCGGATCCTTTCGCAGTGGCCATGCGTGTAGGTATCTTTAGCTTCAATAGCTTCAGCGATGGATTTTATTGTAGACAGGAAGAGGTCATAAACGTCTTCAAAAAGGGATATGGTTTTTTCGCGCAGGAGTTTTTCATTTTTTAGTTCGCTGAAAAGCTTTTTTCTTTCAAGGACACGGTTTATAACGGATAGCATGAGGTCAAAATTAAAGGGCTTGATTATGTAATCATACGCGCCGAGTTTCAGCGTATTGACGGCGGTATCGATGGTGGGGTAAGTCGTCATGACGATTACTTCGGTGTCCGGGTAATCCGCCTTGACTACGGCCAGTAGGTCTTCTCCCGACATCACCGGCATTGAGAGGTCGGTAATTACGAGGTCGAACCGGGATTTCCTCAGAAGCGAAACTGCTTCAGAACCGTTGTTGGCGTGCTCAACAGAGAACCCTTCCTTTGACAGGATTTTCTTCGCAAGTTCTCTAATGGATTGGTCGTCGTCGACGACAAGGATTCTTTCTTCTCTCATCAGTACAGGTCACTCCGACTGCAGGATTTCTTTTAAACATGATATTGCCGAAAGGCTTGCCAGGTAGCTTGTTTTAGGGTTACCGGGAGAGGGGACATTTTCAGTCCTTGTGAAAATCCTGCCGGAAGAACTTATTACTTCGATTTCGTGGGTGTTTCTCTTTACTTTAGGGTCGGCTATTATCATGACTTTTGTCTTTTCAGGCCCGATCCCTGCGATGGACAGTGCTGCCGCAACGTTTATGTTTGCCGGAAATTTGGCGATGGCATCCTTTGCCCTGCCGTTGAAAATAACTTTTTCCTTTTTTAATTTCAGGCCGAGTGCGGCGGGCGGCTTGCGGGTGGTCAAAACAGCGCTTTTTATTGAGCTGAGTTTAGCGCCCCTGACTGCGTCAAGGCCGGCCACGGCACCGGAAGGAAAATAAATCCTGCGGTTATGTTGTTTTGCGCGTTTAAAAATATCCGGGTAAGTGACAAGCGATCCGACGCTCAGGATGAAGATATCCTTCTTCCGGCTAAAGGCATATTTTGAGATTTCAAGGACAGCTTTTTGGCTGGCGGTTTCAATTATAAAATCAGCAATCGAGACAGCCTGTTTCATTTCCCTGGTAATTACCGGGGAGTTGGTTTTCAGTATTTCCTTCAGCTCCTGTGCTTTTTCATGATTTACATCGTACAAGGCGGCTAATTCACCGTTAATTACCTTGTTTTCAAAAGCCAACGCAATCTCTTTCCCAATAGTACCGCATCCAATAAGCGCTATTTTTTTCATTTTATCTCAATGTTATCTATGAGTCTTGTTTTGCCCAGGTGTCCTGCGTAGATTATCCTGGCTGGAAGTTGTATATGGTGTTTTTGTTCTTCAAGTGTTTTCGGTTTTATAATATTTATGTATTGATTTACCAGTCCTGGCGTAGATTGCAGGTTTTTTTCTAATTCCGCCAGTAATTCTTCGATACTTTTTGTTTTTTTCTTTTTGACCTTGCGTTTTGCTCCGGCCAAAGAAAGGTGGATGTTTTTTGCCGCTTTTCTTTCTTCCGGTTTCAGATAGCTGTTCCTGCTGGACATAGCCAGCCCGTCTTTTTCCCGAAGAGTGGGACAGGGGACGATTTTAACGGGGAAGTTGAGGTCAGACGCCATTTTCTTAACAATAGTTAATTGCTGAAAATCTTTTTCTCCGAAATACGCTCTGTCCGGCTGGGTGATATTGAATAATTTAGCTACGACAGTGGTAACACCCCTAAAATGGCCGGGCCTGTGCTTACCGCAAAAAAAATCCGAGAGTTTTTCTACTTTTACCCAGGTTAAAAAACCCTCCGGATACATTTCTTTTACCGAAGGATTGAAGATAAAATCAACACCCGCTTTCCTGCAGGCGGCTGAATCTTTTTTTAAGGGCCGGGGATAACGCAGGTAATCTTCATTTGGCCCGAATTGTTTTGGATTGACAAATATAGAAACAATTACAACGTCGTTTTCCTTCCTTGCCCTGTTTACAAGCGAAAGATGCCCCGCATGCAAGGCGCCCATTGTCGGCACAAGGCCGATTGTTTTGCCGTTTTTATGCGCAGCCCTGGCGATGTTTTGCATTCCTGAAACAGTCCTGATTATTTTCATGACGCTGGTATGAGCCAATTTATTCCTTTCTTTCCTGAATATGTGGTGATAAGAATATGCTCTGTGCTATCACGAATATGATCATGCAGCCCATCAACCCGAACAGCTTGAAATTTACCCATGTGTTGGTGGAAAACCTGGCCATTACATACAGGTTCAATAAACCCATTAAAAAGAAAAAGCCGGCCCAGGATATGTTCAACCGTAGCCATATCTTTTCGGACAATTGAATCTGTTTGTCAAGCAGTGCCCTAATCAGGTTTTTTTTGAAAATAAGCTGTGACAATCCCAGTGTTGCCGAGAATATCCAATAAAGGATGGTAGGTTTCCATTTTATGAATAATTCATTATGCAGCACCAGCGTAAATCCGCCGAATACTGCCAGCACGGCCACGCTGATCAACAGCATCGGCTCTATTTTGCGTTTAGTCAGGTAAACATAGATCAATTGGATTAATCCAACGGTAATCGCCACCGCTGTTGCGACAAAAATACCTTTCAACTTGAACGCGGCGAAAAACAACAGTATCGGCAAAAACTCAAAAAGCATTTTCATGGGCTTATTTTATAATTTATTTAAATATTTATCAATGTTTTCTCGTAAAACAGCGTTTTCCTGTAGCTGGAAATGTTGACAATAGCACGTATTTTTGGTATAAAACATCTACAATTATTTTAAATATTTTACATAATAATGGAAAATAGCATGGAAAATACAATTAGGGCTGTGTATCCGGAAATCGAAGGTGGAAAATTTCCAGTAAAGACGGAAATCGACCGTCCTTTTATGGTAAAAGCTGTTATTAATGCGAAATTTCTAAAGAAAGTGACTGTCAATTACCGGAAAAAAGGCACTAAAACCTGGAAAAAAGATGCAATGACAGCGATGGATTATCAATATTGGCAGGGAAATATATCTTTTGATAAAGTCGGTATCTATGAATACACTGTAGAAGTGATTTTCCAGGATTCTCAGCCAAATGCCTTGTACGGGCTTACTTTGGAAGTATGGGTTGAGCCGGTAAAAGCAAGGTGTGCCGCGTGGTATGAGATGTTCCACTGGTCGCAGGGCAAAGTGCCGGGAAAATGCGCGACTTTCAAAGACATGGAAGCCCGATTGCCCGAAATAAAGGCCATGGGTTTTGATGTGCTTTACCTACCCCCCGTTCATCCTGTCGGAACGACTAACAAGAAAGGGCGCAATAATTCCCTGTTCGCGACTCCGGATGACCCCGGATGCCCTTGGTCAATAGGAAATGAATCCGGAGGGCACAAGGCGGTTAATCCTAACCTGGGCACAATGGATGATTTCAGGGGGTTTGTCCGGCAGTGCGAAAGATACGGGATGGATGTGGCCTTGGACATCGCTTTTACCTGTTCTTACGATCATCCGTATATCAAAGAACATCCCGGCTGGTTTTTTTATAATCCTGACGGCACGATCAAATTTGCCGAGAACCCTCCAAAGAAATACCAAGACACAGTCCCTTTCAACTGGTATCCGAAAGACAGGGAGAAAATGTGGCGGGAGTTCAAATCAATATTCATTTTCTGGATAGAACAGGGCGTAAAAATATTCCGCATTGATAACCCACACACAAAACCGGATGAATTCTGGGGATGGGTTATAGGCGAAATAAAGAAAAAGTACCCCGAGACGATATTTCTTTCCGAGGCGTTCACTTTTTACGAAAAAATGGAGCAGTTGGCAAAACTCGGATTTTCGCAATCGTACACGTATTTTACCTGGCGGAACACGAAAAATGAGTTGCTGGAATATCTGCCAAAATTAACAACAAGCTACTTGAAAGATTTCTTCAGGGGAAATTTCTTTGCCAATACTCCAGACATACTTCCGGAGATCCTTCAACATGGCGGCCGGCCGGCTTTTAAAATGAGGGCTGCGCTGGCAACAACACTTTCGTCGGTTTACGGCATCTACAACGGGTTCGAACTGTGTGAAAACAGCGCGATAGAGGGCAAGGAAGAATATCTGA
>MGVM01000149.1:3010-3504 GCA_001800495.1 Elusimicrobia bacterium RIFOXYB2_FULL_48_7 | reverse complement strand
GATCAGGAGTGAAAACCCGGCGCTTCAGCTGTACGATAACCTGAAATTCTATCATTCAACCAATGATAATGTCCTGTTTTACGGAAAGACTTCTGGAAATAAAAACAACATAATCCTGGTTATCGTCAATGTTGACCCCTTTAACACTCAGAAGTCAAGGGTAACGGTTCCTGTTGAAGAATTTGGTATGGGAAGTGATGAAAAATACAATGTAGTGGATTTAATCACGGGAGTAACATATAACTGGCAGGGAAGGGAAAATATTGTGATTCTTGACCCCAATAATGAGCCGGCCCATATATTCAGGTTAGATAAAATACCGTCCGGAGGAATATAAATGAAAGCACTGATTTTATGCGCCGGGTATGCCACGAGGCTGTATCCTTTGACTTTGAACCAGCCCAAGCAGCTGTTGCCCATCGCCGGCAGGCCTATGCTTGATTATACAATAGACAAATTGAATGAGATCGATGTTGTGGATGAAATATACATGG
>MGVM01000149.1:0-2986 GCA_001800495.1 Elusimicrobia bacterium RIFOXYB2_FULL_48_7 | reverse complement strand
TTTGAGCAATGGAGCAAATGCGTAAAAACCAAAAAAAAGATGGTTGTTTTCAATGACGGCACGTCTTCCGACGGGGCGAAATTAGGGGCCATTGGGGACATGAGGTTCGTTGTTGACGAAGCGAAAATAGATGACGACCTTCTCGTACTTGCCGGAGACAACCTTTTTCAGCTTGACCTGAAGAAATTTATCAATTTTTTCAAAATAAAAGGAGCCAACTCAATCTGCCTGAAAGACGTGGGGTCAAAGGAACTCATAAAAAAATACAGCGAAGTTGAGCTGGACAAGGAAGAGAGGGTGATCAGTTTCAGGGAAAAACCCGTAGACCCGAAAACAACCCTGGCGGCGATTTGCATATACTTGTTTCAAAAAAACAGAATTGGCTTGATAAACAAATATCTTTCGGAAGGCAATAATCCAGACCAGCCCGGTAGGTACATACAGTGGCTCTGCAAGGCTGACAAGGTTTACGGGTACGTCTTTAATGATAAATGGTATGATATTGGCGATTTAGCGCAGTACAAGGAAGCTGATGAGGATTACAAGGCTATGAAGGATACTAAATGAAAGTAACAATGATTGCCAAGGAGTACCCTCCTTATATATATGGCGGAGCCGGGGTTCACCTGCGTTACCTTGCACAGGAACTCAGCAAAATAATGGATGTTGAAGTGAAATGTTTCGGCGACCAGGATCTTACGGGAAATCCCACAGTGAAAGGATTCAAATCCCTTGGGTTTAAATCAAAAAACGACTCTAAATTTAATCCTGTTTTTGATACGATGACAACTAACCTTTCAATGATTGCCGATGGGATTGATTCTGATGTTGTCCACACACATACTTGGTACGGTCATTATGCCGGTTTTATGGCAAAGAAGCTTTATGGTATACCGTTTATTGCGACCTCTCACAGCCTTGAGCCGTTAAGGCCCTGGAAGATCGACCAGCTTGGTCGTGGTTACCAGCTTAGCACTTGGATCGAGAAACTGGGAATAGAAAACGCCGATAAAATCGTAGCGGTGTCCAAAATGATGAAAGATGACATCCTGAAATACTACAGGATTCCCGAGGAGAGGGTTGTGGTCATTCATAACGGGATAGACCTTAATAAATGGAAACAATCGCCCATGACCGATTCTTTTAAAAAGGAATACGGCATAAAAGACAATTACATACTTTTCATCGGGAGGCCTACACCCCAAAAGGGCATGGAGTACCTGATAGACGCAACGGACCATATTGATTCAGGCATCCAGATTGTTTTTGGCGCTGTTGGCGCGGATACGAAAGAATATGAGGATAGGATGAAGGAAAAAGTCAGAAAAAAGAAGAACATTATCTGGATAAATAAGTTTTTAAAGGAAGAGGAATATCTGCAATTATATAGTTCCGCTAAGGTCTTTGTATGCCCTTCCATTTATGAACCGTTTGGAATCATTAATCTGGAAGCCATGGCCTGCAAAATTCCTGTTGTAGCATCAGCAGTTGGAGGGATAAAAGAAGTGGTTGTAAACGGGGAAACCGGTATTCTGGTAGAACCAGCCAATCCAAAGCAAATAGCTGAAGCAGTTAATAAAATTTTGAAAGAAGAAACATTTGCAAAAAAACTTGGGGAGAATGCAAGAGCGAGAGTTGAGAAATATTTCAGCTGGGCTTATATCGCTTCTATGACGAAAAAGATGTATGAAGGGCTGCTATGATCCCGGCCCGGAAAAATATTTTTCAGGACCCCCTTGACAAAATCAGAAACATGTATTATAATAATGTCACAATTAATTTGGTAGCCTAAAAAGCTTCAAAATTTGGTTGTACTAAATATACCTCTAGAGCAGAGTAAAATAGAGATGAGGGGTATATACGTTTTTTTGATCTTTGATTTTTTGTTGAGTAAATCTTTAAATTTTTTTGGAATCGCAATCTATTCAGCATTCCAAGGATTTCAACATTCGGCCAGTTGTACAATTTTAAACTTCGAAAAAACTTTCTAATTTAATTGGAGAGTTTGATCTTGGCTCAGAATGAACGCTGGCGGCATGCTTAACACATGCAAGTCGAACGGATCTAACTGAATAGCAATATTTAGTTAGATTAGTGGCAAACGGGTGAGTAACACGTGGGTAATTTGCCTTTGACATGAACATAACCTTAAGAAATTGAGGCTAATATTCAATAGTCTTAGTACTGCGATGCAGCGCTAAGTAAAGGTTTGGGTTAAACCAGACGGTCAGAGATAAGCCCGCGTTCTATCAGCTAGTTGGCAGGGTAATGGCCTACCAAGGCTTTGACGGATAGCCGGCCTGAAAGGGTGATCGGCCACATTGGCACTGAGATACGGGCCAGACTCCTACGGGAGGCAGCAGTGGGGAATTTTGGACAATGGGCGCAAGCCTGATCCAGCAATGCCGCGTGAGGGATGAAGGTCTTCGGATTGTAAACCTCTTTTAGAGGGGATGAAGTCTCGAGCAATCGGGATTGACAGTACCTTCGGAATAAGCCACGGCTAACTACGTGCCAGCAGCCGCGGTAATACGTAGGTGGCGAGCGTTATTCGGATTTACTAGGTGTAAAGCACAGGTAGGTGGTCGAGTAAGTTGGAAGTGAAAGCCCCTGATAGTTCAGGGGATGCCTTTCAAAACTGCTCGGCTTGAGTGTAGGAGGGGAAACCGGAATTCCAGGTGTAGCGGTGAAATGCGTAGATATCTGGAGGAATACCGATGGCGAAAGCGGGTTTCTGGTCTATTACTGACACTGAGCTGTGAAGGCGCGGGGAGCAAACAGGATTAGATACCCTGGTAGTCCGCGCGGTAAACGATGTTCACTTGGTATGGGAGGTATCGACCCCTTCTGTGCCGGAGCTAACGCATTAAGTGAACCACCTGGGGAGTACGGCCGCAAGGTTGAAACTCAAAAGAATTGACGGGGGCCCGCACAAGTGGTGGAGCATGTGGTTTAATTCGACGCAACGCGAAAAACCTTACCCGGG
>MGVM01000148.1:4997-5744 GCA_001800495.1 Elusimicrobia bacterium RIFOXYB2_FULL_48_7 | reverse complement strand
CCATGATGCACCTATCACGCCTGGCGGAAGAGATAATACTCTGGATGAACCCGTCATTCAATTTCATTGAAATAGCCGATGAATATACATCGGGGGCATCCATTATGCCCCAGAAAAAGAACCCCGACTTCGCCGAGCTTGTGCGCGGAAAAACCGGCCGGGTTTACGGCTCGCTTATAACATTGCTCACGCTGATGAAAGGCCTGCCGCTTACCTATAACCGGGACCTGCAGGAAGACAAACCGCCGCTTTTTGACGCAGTTGACACGCTCCAGGCGTCGCTTGAAGTAATGGCGGGAATGGCAGCCACCATGAAAGTCCGGGTAATCTCAAACGAAGAGATGAAAACAGGGTTCATGCTTGCCACGGAACTGGCCAATTACCTCGTGAAGAAAGGAATGCCGTTCAAGGAAGCGCACTCAGTCGTGAAGAATATAGTGAACTACTGCCGGGAAAACGAAGCCCCGCTTGAAAACATGAAAATCGAGGCATTAAAAAAGTTTTCAGGGCTTTTCAGCGCGGACGCCGGTAAAATTCTTTCCGTGTCGGCCGGCAGTTTGGCCAATTTGAAGGTTTCAGAGGGCGGCAGTTCAATAAAATCCGTCCGCAAGCAGATAACGGAGCTCGTGAAGATAATATGACGCAAAGATATCTATTAATTCCAGCATTACTGGCTGTTTTCGCGACTGGCGCGTTTTGCCAGGAGCCCGGGCGTGTCATACCTGACAGGGTCCTTAACATCGACCA
>MGVM01000148.1:2846-4953 GCA_001800495.1 Elusimicrobia bacterium RIFOXYB2_FULL_48_7 | reverse complement strand
CCGAGAAGGAAATAAAGATTGCCCAGGAACGCATCAACGAGGCAGGGTCGTTCGCTTACCCGAAAATAGACATGACCATGAATTATTCCCGCGTAGACACCGACCACTGGATGATGCTTCCCCCGGATTTCGGCTCGCTGCTTATTCCCAGGAACACGCCCGGGGATTACTACATCACCAGGTTTTCGCTCTGGCAGCACGTTTATTCAGGCGGGGTGTATAATTCAAACCTGAAACTGGCGAAATCCAACATGATCCGCGCCGAGAACCAGAAAAAAACCACGGACAACGACATAACGCTTGAAGTAAAGAAGGAATTTTATTCGCTCATTGCCGCAGACAAAAAACTCGAGGCCTACAACACAGCTATTTCATCAATGGAAGCCGCCATGAAAAACGCCGTCCCCGGGAACACCGCGGAAAAAATACAGGCGCGGGACATACTACTGGAAATGAAAGATGAATATTTAAAGATGAAAAACAGGCACGAACTGCAGAAACTAGAGTTTCTTAAAACCATCGGACTCGAACTAAACACCCGTTTTGAGATCAACGAAACCTTTGAGCCCGTAATGGAGACCTACGACCTGTACAAGCTGCTTGCCTGGTCGTTCAAGTACAGGCCGGAGCCGATCCAGATACAGGTGCAGGAAGAAATGGATGCGCTTGACGTGAAACTTTCAATGTCCGCCAGGTCGCCTACTGTTACTCTGGGCGCCCATTATGAATTCCCGGGCGAAACCCTGAATTTTGACAACAAGTACTGGAACGCCACGGTCAACATGAACATACCCATATACGACGGTTTTGCGTCCATTTACAGGACCAGGCAGAAAAGCATGCAGAAGGACCAGAACAAGCTCAAGCGCAAGGACATGGAAGATTCCATCCAGCTTGAAGTGCGCAAAGCCTACCTGGAATACACTTTCTGGCAGGGAGAACTGGTCAACATAAAGAAACAACTTGATGACTCCCGGCAACTGCTCGCGGTTGCCGAAGGCGACCACTACGCGACTGCAGCCGCTTACAGGTCCTACCTTAGAAACAACGTAAATTACATTGAAGCCACCCGGGAACAGCTGACAAGCCGCGTAGTGGTGGAACACGCGATAGGCAAACCGCTGGCCAGGGAATAAGGCCTCTTAATAATTCATGAAACGTATCTACCTGATTATTATTTTTGTTTTTTCGGCATTCCGGGCTTTTTCTGCCCAGGCCCCGGCGTTAAACGCGCCGGCCTCGCCCGCGTTTAACGCGGACAGTTTCCTGGTGCAGTATTTCTGGCGCGAAGTCATCACCTTGGCCCCGCCGAAAAGGCCGAAGGTTGTCCTGGTGCTCGGCGGCGGAGGCGCCAGGGGGCTGGCGCACGTGGGCGTGCTGAAAGTCCTGAAAGAGGAAGGCATCCCCGTAGACGCGGTGGTGGGCGCCAGCGTCGGGGCGCTTATCGGGGCTTTATACTGTTCCGGGGTGGACGTTGAGAAAATGGAAGCCATAGGCGAGGACATCGGGTGGAACAAACTGACAAACCTTTCCCTCCCTTCGCTTGTAGGGCTTATAATATCGGAAAGACTGCTCTCTACCGAGAAAATGGAAGAGTACATAGCCGACAACATCGGCGGCAAGCAGTTCCATGAACTGAAAATACCGTTCGCCTGCGTGGCGACCGACCTGAAAACCGGCGAAAAAATAATTTTCCGCGAAGGCAACGTCGCCAGCGCCGCCCGCGCCAGCGCCACGATCCCCGGCGTGTTCAGCCCCGTGGAATACAGGCACCGCTACCTGGTTGACGGCGGCCTGGTAGACAACGTCCCTGTGGACCTGGCCAAGATGTTCAACGCCGACATAATTATAGCCGTTGATATCCAGGATGATTTTTCAAGGAACAACACCACCAACATGATGCTTATCCTGAGCCAGTCCATATACATACAGGGCGGGCTGCTTTCCGTTGAATCGCTGAAACTCGCCGACATTGTCATCACGCCCTCGGTCAGCGATGTAAGCGCATATGAATTGTGGCGCGGCAGGGAATGCATGGACGCCGGCGTGATAGCCGCCAGGAAATCGTCAGGACAGATAAAAAAGATCATAATGGACAAAACCTTCA
>MGVM01000148.1:1668-2831 GCA_001800495.1 Elusimicrobia bacterium RIFOXYB2_FULL_48_7 | reverse complement strand
ACTCATGATGAACAGAACGAAACTTTTTCTGCTTTCAGCGTCCCTCATGTGCCTCGCGCCCTTCGCAGCCGCCGGGACGACTGACAAGGAAATATTGAAGATCAAGGAAACCGGCGACATGTATTTCACCTCCGGCAATTACCCCGCGGCCATATCACAGTACAAGATGCTGCAGGATGCCGAGCTGACCCGGGAAACGTGGCTGGACGTGCTTGAAAAAAAGGGCATTGCCTGCGAAGCCGTCGGCGACCTCGCCAGCGCCATCGAGGCCTTCCTGGGCTGCATTGAATTTGACGGGAGCAAATGGAGATACCACATGAACCTGGCGCGGATTTACGAAAAATCCGCGATGAATTCATCCGCCATTGAAAGCTACAGCAAGGTGGTGGAACTCAAGGGCGACAAGTTCACCGCCTGCCTGGCGCTGGGCAGGATCTACCAGGCCCAGGGGCTCAACACCCAGGCGATAGAATATTACCGGCAGGCCCTGCTGATAAAATCAACATCCGGGCTCTACAGAAACCTGTCAAAATGCTACGAGCTCCTGCACGACTGGGGAATGGCATCGTCCATGCTCAAGCAGGCGCTTTCGCTTGAATACAACGCAGAGGATAACATACGCCTGGGGATGCTTTACTACCTGCAGGGAAAATACGTGGACAGCATCTACCTGCTAATGAAGGAGAGCGAGCAGTACCCGGACAGGAAGGATATTAAGCTCCACCTGCTGGCGGCCTACTTCAAGAAAGGCGACTACGAGTCGTTCAATGACCTGGTGAACCAGCTGAAAACCGAATACCCCCGGGACGCCCTGGTCTATTTCCTGTCGGGATTCTACGCATACATGAAAAACGACACCGCCAGAGCTTATGAAGACCTCAAAAAAGCAGATGAATACGCGGATACCCCGATGCTCAAGGAATACAGTTCTTATTTCGCGGATTTCCTGGGAAAGAACAAGGAAATTATCCCAAAATTAAAAAAGTAACGGCTTGAGTAAGGCACGCAAACTCAGAGGAAAAAAATGTTTTCTTATAAAAACAACAAACTATACTGTGAAAACGTGCCGCTTGAGAAAATCGCCGCCCAGGCCGGCACGCCGGCCTTTGTCTATTCGAAAAACAGGATCATTGAAAACCTGGACAAATATGAAAAAGCTTTTT
>MGVM01000148.1:0-1662 GCA_001800495.1 Elusimicrobia bacterium RIFOXYB2_FULL_48_7 | reverse complement strand
TTCCCCACGTTCTCTGCTACGCCGTAAAAGCCAACACAAACGGCGCGGTTTGTAAAACCATTTTTTCGCGCGGGGCAGGAGCGGACGTGACAAGCGGCGGCGAGCTTTACCGCGCGCTCAAGGCCTCCGCAAAACCTGAAAAAATAGTTTTCGCGGGCGTCGGCAAAACAGAAGAAGAGATCCGCTACGCCATAAAATCAAAAATCCTCATGTTCAACGCGGAGTCCGCGCAGGAAATAGCCCTGATCGACAAAGTCGCGGCGCGGGAAAAAACCAAAGCCCGGCTGGCGATCAGGATAAACCCCGACGTGGACGCGCACACTCATGAATACATAACCACGGGCACATCGGAGAACAAGTTCGGCGTTTCCCATACCAGGGCTGTCGAAATCTATTCATACGCCAAAAAATTCAGGAACCTGCTTGTTTCAGGCATCCACTGCCACATCGGCTCGCAGATCACCGCGGTAAAACCCTTCCACCTGATGGCCTTGAGAATGGCGGAACTTTTCCGCAAGCTGAGTAAAGCAGGCATACACCTGGACTATATCGATATCGGCGGAGGCCTGGGAATCCGTTACCGCGACGAGATTACTCCGGAACCGGCCGGCCTGGCAGAAGCCGTGTTGCCGGTGTTCAAGAGCCTGGGCGTGAAAATCATCATGGAGCCGGGCAGGTACATTGTGGGCGGCGCGGGCGCGCTGGTGACAAAAGTCATTTATGAAAAAATCGGCAGCCACAAAAATTTCATCATAGCCGACGCCGGGTTCAACGACCTGATAAGGCCGGCGCTCTACCAGGCTTACCACGGCATCCTTCCCGTAACCCGGGGCAGCAGGCGCGGCAGAAAAAAAGTTTATGATGTCGTAGGGCCGATTTGTGAAACCGGTGATTTCCTGGGGCACAAACGGCTTCTTCCTTCAGGCGCGGCCAAACAGGGATCCCTGCTTGCCGTAATGAGCGCGGGCGCTTACGGGCTGGCCATGTCTTCCCAGTACAATTCCCGCCGCAGGGCCACGGAAGTGATGGTTGACAAAAACGGCTGGAAAATAACAAGAAAACGCGAAACTTACGAAGATTTGATAGAAAAAGAGGATTGAAAACCGTTCTTTTGGCCGCGGATAATGCTTGGTAAACAGACGGGATTTTTGCTAAAATCTGCGAAGGAACCTAGAAAAAATGAAATTTACAAAAATGCAGGGAGCCGGGAACGACTTCATAATAATTGACAACAGGAAAAAAACGGTAAAAAGCCCGGACTATCCCGTGATGGCGAAAAACCTCTGCCGGCAGAGGTTTTCCATAGGCGCCGACGGCCTGATATTCGTTGAAAAACCCCAAAACCCGCAAACTGCGGATTTCAGTATGGTGTTCATTAATTCCGACGGCTCTTTCGCAGACATGTGCGGCAACGGCGCCAGGTGCCTGGCGTATTACGCGTTTGTTAATGGAATAGTCCTCAAATTGAAAGGTAAAAAAATGGCGTTCGAAACAGGCGCAGGCATTATCAAAGCAACCGCCGGCAAAGACAAGGCAAGGATAACTCTCCCGGACGCCAAAGACATAAAACTGGACATTAATTTAAAAATTGAAAACAGGGAAATACAGGTTTCCAGCGTGAATACCGGCGTGCCCCACGCGGTTATCATCTCTCAAGACGTT
>MGVM01000147.1:198-6029 GCA_001800495.1 Elusimicrobia bacterium RIFOXYB2_FULL_48_7 | reverse complement strand
TCAAAATAAACCGCCACCAGGGCAGCAGCTGCCTGGAACAGCATGCGGACCGTGGCAGAAACCGGTTTTATGTCATCCAACAACCCAAGAATAAAAATAATGGTGCCGCCCGCAACAAGCCCGAGTATCTCTCGTGAAAACTGCAGGTTCCTCACGATTGCTGCAAGGAAAGCCAGGTAAATCGCTATGCCGCCGATCCTCGGGACCGGATGGGAATGAACCTTTCTTTCATTCGGCATGTCAAGGAAATTATATTTGTGGCCAAGGCGAATGCAGGCCGGAGCCAGGAGGTTCGAGATGGCAAAGCCGATGAGAAATACGTAAACCCATCTCAGCCCGAGTTCATAGGCCCACGTTCCTCCGTAGGGCTGTAAGAGGACAACAGCTAAAACCAGGATAATGATGTAATAGATTATCTTGAGCATTTTACAGTTTTAACAAAAACCCGAGCGCCAGCCTCAGCGGGACAAATCCTTCCGAGTATTTCACCCTGTTCTGGAACCCGCGGAAAATAGCGCAGGCCTGCGCGCTTTGAAGTATCGAGAGTTCGGCTATGCGCGTGGTATGCACCTGCGACTTGTGAGTCGACAGCAGCACCATTTTTTCCTTGATTGAAGAACTTATGTCAAAAAATACAGAAGGCAGAAAATTTTCCGTGGTAGGGACTTCGTAGAACAGGACATTTTGTATATACCGCGTGGCAGTTATCGTGGCGCGGCTGGTGTTCCTGTGGTCCTGGTGTGTGTCCTCCGGGTTATGGACAAAAATAAGTGTTGGATTAACTTTTTTTATCACGTTTTCAATAACGTTGATAGTTTTCTTGGTAACTTCGATCCTCGTGTCGGAAAAATTGCCCCAGTAAACATCCGCCTTCAGTATTTTAGCGACCTTTAATTGTTCCTGTTTCCTTGTTTTGGCCCTGCCGCCCACTTCTCCGCTTGTCATGAGGAGCAGCGAGATTTTGTGCCCGGCCTTCGCGAACCTTAAAAGGGTTCCTCCGCAGCCGTATTCTAGGTCGTCAGGGTGAGAGCCAATAGCAAGGATGTTCATACGGGGTTCTCCTTATTTATAGGTTCAAGCTTTGTATTGTTTCGTTTACTATTTCTTTGTTTATTATCTTGGCTTCCTTGCCGAATCCGGTCAGGAGCGCGCTGTCGCATATCAGGTTTATCCTGCGAGGTATGCCGCCGGAGCGGTCGTAAACAATGCCCAGCGCTTCATCGTTAAAAATCTGCCTTGTTACGCCGGCTATATTGAGCCGGTGGATGATATATTTTTTGGTGTCTTCGCGGTTTAACCCTTCCAGGTGAAAGCGCATGGCGATCCTCTGGTTGAGCTGCTTTATGTTTTCTATTTTTTCCTTGAGTTCCGGCTGGCCGATTATCAGCAGGCTCAGGAGGAACTTGTTATCTGACTGGTAGTTCAGGAGAAGCCTTATTTCCTCGAAAATGTTTTTGTCTTCAATGGCGTGGGCTTCGTCTATTATCACGATGGTTTTTTTTCCGTCTAAAAGATTGTTTTTTAAAACCTGTTCCAGCGCTATCAGGACGTCCGCTTTCCTGGTGGGGGGCTGCTGTACGCCCAGGTAGTAGGTTATCATCCTCAAAAGCTCGACATCGTCAAGCCGCGGGTTGGTGATAAGCGCTACTTTGTAAATATCCTGTTCGAGTTCCTTCATGAGCGCTTGGGATAGCAGGGTCTTTCCGCATCCGTAAATCCCCGTGAGCAGGCCGGCGCCCTTGCTTTCCCTGATTACATAAAGCAGCCGCGTCAGCCCTTCTTCGTGCTGCTGGGAATTATAAAAATATTTTGGGTCCGGCGTGTTCTCGAATGGTTTTTCGCTTAAACCCCAGAAGGTTTCGTACATTCTTTATCCCTTTATGATTTTCGGGCTTTCAGGCCCGCAATTGAACAACAAGTCAATGGCTGACATGTACGGCTCGAACCCCGGGTATGCCTGCTTGTATACCGGGTGTTTGAAGTCCTGGTAAACCAGTTTAATGTTTTCTTTCTCGAACAATGTTTCGTCCATGTAATCCTTGCCGCCGGCACCGGAAAAGTAAGTATCCGCGCCAAGTTTCTTGCAGATATTCACTATTCTTTCTGTGGAGGCGCCCGGCAGGCCAAACTCTGATTCAAGTTTGACGGGGGTAGAAATCCCGAAGCATTTCAGCAGATAAGCAGTGATCTCGATATTAAGCCCGGCAAGCCTGTCATGTTTTCTGGAATAGATATTCTCAAAGTCTTCCCTGTAATCTTTAAAGAACGGCGCGTGGCTGTAATTTATTTTTATCGAGTTCCAGTGTTTTTCCTGCCACCTGGACGTATTGTCAAGCTCAACTTCGGAAATTTTCTGCAAAAACCTTTCTTTTGTTATGACCGGGACCGTGAGCCACTGCCACTCGGTTTTCGTCCTTATTCTGTTCCTGTTCTGGAACTCGCGTTTTTTGTACTGCACATCGTCCAGATACACGAACAGGTCGCTTTTGGCTATCTTGTGAAAATACCCGATCCACGGCAGGTATTGCGGCTGATGAACTGAAACGATCATCTCTTCCTTTTTAATACTTCATGTCAGCCGATTGGAAGACTATGAAGTGATTATTCATTATATAAAAAAACAGGGTTTGTAACAAGTTTTGTGCTGTTGTCCGTTTCTAATTCTATTCTGCAGTACGAACATTTCGCTGACGGGTTGAATTCAAAAGCGACGTTTGAAGGCGATTTTACTGACAGGTTTTTTATTGCACGGCCGTTTTCTATGAATTCTATTTTCATATTGTGGTTTTTCTTGTCCGATGTTGAAATGGTGAAAAAGATCTTAACTTTTCCTTTATAAACGAGTTTTTCGCCGAAAGTTGACCTGGAAGCTCCGGACTTGACAGTGAAGTTCTCCATTACCGGCTCGAAATATCCCGGCTTGTTTTTTGAGACCATGTAGAACCTGCCGTTTTTCAGCGCTTCAAGCGCCTGCGCCTGTGAAAGTTCCTTGACGAGCAGGATGTTTTTGTTCAGGTTCAGGTAGTTGTTCTGCATGCCGTCAGTTATGTAATCAAGCTCGGAGTTCGCCCACACTGGTTTCTCTCTTTCGCCGTTGCAATATTGTATTAAAGTTTTGTCCCAGTAGCCTCCCGGCGCGCCGATAGTATTGGCGCCTTCCCAGAAATAAGCAAAACCGGTATAATTCCTTGTGTTCAAGATTGCTTCGGGGTAAGGGGGTGATTCCAGCGAAACATTTCCCGCGTTATAGGGTTCTTTCCAGTTTCTTGCTTCGGGATGCGACCAAAAAGTGAGGGCTCCCTGGGAATTCACGTAGTCAATCAGGTATTGGTACGGGGACTCATTCTCGTTGATATAATTGCTAAAGGGGTAAGTGGTAAACGGGAAGTTGTAAACAAAAAAAAGACAGGAGAGGGTTATCAAAGAAATTCGAAAAAACTTTCGCTTTATAAGCAATCCCGCCAGAAGCGGGACGCAAGGCCATAACAGGATGGGGTCGAATTTTCCGGCGCCAGGGTTACCGGAAATTGGAAGTTCGCGGTATTGCTTTACCTTGTTCAAGCCGATTACAGTTAAATGTTTGTGCATCCTGTGCAGTACCATGTTTTTTTTCAGCGGGTTCCCGGTCCAGTAATAATAAGGAGACGATTCAACTCCCGGAATGATGACAGTGTCCGGGTATTTTTGCTGGAGGCGGTTTATCTCGTCAAGATATTTATCGGTGCCTATCAGGAACACGGAATTTCTCTGGACGGTTTTCTTGATTATTTTCCTTAACGGCCAAACGCCGTATTCAACTTTTTCAAGGTCGTGGTCGGTAGGGATAACAACGCTGATGCCAAGGTTTCTGGCTTTTATTACTATTTCTTCAAGCGAAAGCCTGCCGCTGTTGCTGAAAGTTGAGTGGAAATGCATGGCGCAGGAAACCTGCTTGTATGCCAGCACGGGGAGGGCGGAGAAGGAAATCAGGGTCGTTATCAATACGCAGATGTGTTTTTTCATTTTATCGGTTTAAAACCTTGCTGTATAGTTTATCAAGCAAAAAAAGCATCCGTCCGGTGCTGAACCTGGGAAATCCGTCTATTGTTTCATTGACAAATGCGCTGCCCCGTTCTCCAAGGTTTTTTTGAAGCTGCGGATCCCGGATTAGCTTAGTAACGGCATGAGCGATCGCTTCCGGGTTTTTTGGCGGAACGAGCAGGCCGGTGATGTTGTTAATGACCAGGTCGGGTATTCCCTGGACATTTGAGGCAACCACAGGTTTCCAAAGCGACATGGCCTGCACGATGGTTTTGCCCATGCCCTCGTTCACCGAAGGCTGTATGTAAATGTCCATCGCGGACATGTAATCGCTCACGTTGTCTTTCATTCCCGCGAAAAGCACGCGATGGTTTATTTCCAGTGAAGCTGCCAGCGATTCAAGTTCTTTTCGCAGGGTTCCGTCTCCCACAATCACAAAAAAAACCGGTATACCGGCTGATTTTATAATTTCCGGGATTGACTCAATAAAATACCTGACACCTTTGACGGGTTCAAGCCTTGCAACGGTTCCTGCGACAAGATGGTTTTCGGGAATGCCGTCAATTGTTTTTCTTTCTTTTGCCGGCGCAGGTTTTTCTTCAACTCCGCTGTGGATTACGGACCATTTTTCAGCGCGGCCTATACCAAAGCCGAGCGATTCACGCCTTTCTCCTTCGGTTAGCGCGACGAGCCTGTCGCAGGCAATCGCGGAAAATTTTTCGATCAGTACGAAAAGGAAATTTTTAAAACTGCCGGAATAGCCATAAAAAACATGGCCGTGCGGCGTGTGGATGATTTTTATGCCGGGGTGCCTTGTTTTTTTTGCAAGTAAAGCGGCCCAGCGGCCCAAGACACCGGCTTTTGACGAGTGGGTGTGCACTATGTCCGGTTTTTCGCGTGAAATTATTTTGTACAGTTCAAAAAATGCCCGCAGGTCCTGAAGCGGGGAAATTTCACGCTTCAGCGCGTTCACACATATGTGCTGTATGCCGGAAAGTTCCGGGGCGGCAGCTTCGCAGGCTCCGAAAACTAATTTTGTTTCGTATTTGTTTTTATCCAGGTTAAGGCAGGTGGTTACGGTGTTCTCTGCGGAGCCGCCCTTGTCCAGGCGGGTTATTATATGGAGTATTTTTATTTTGTCTGTCATGTTCTTAAATTGGATTTTACCAAACAATTAAAATAGAGTCAATTATTTATTGAATTCTAATTAATAAATTTATATAATATCTTTACACCCATTGCCCTTCCAAACGGGCAGAAATGGGTATTAAATAGGTAAAAATGAAAATTTCTATAAAAGATGTTGAGTATGTGGCCAATCTTGCGCGCCTGGAACTTTCTGAACAGGAAAAAGAGAAGTTTGCGCGGCAGCTGGAAAATATACTGGATTATATAGGCAAACTCAACGAAGTCAACACGGACAAGGTACCGCCAACGTCAAACGTGATCGACCTGAAAAACGTGTGGCGCGAGGATGATGTTGCCCATTTCGACGGGAACTGCGATATTGTCGCGAACGCCCCGGAGCAGGAAGCCGGTTTGTTCAGGGTCAAAAAAATCATAGAATGAGAGTCCATGGAACTGCATAAAGAAAGCGCTTTCAAAATCAGGGATCAAATAGCGAAAAAGGAAATTTCCGCAAGGGAAACCGTTTCATATTTCCTTGAAAGGATAAGGAAGTGCGAGCCGAAACTGTCGGCTTTCATGTCGGTTTACGAAGAAAGCGCCCTGGCGCAGGCGGACAATATTGACAAGAAAATAAAATCCGGGGAAAACGCCGGGCTGCTTGCCGGCGTGCCGGTCGCCGTCAA